>CAVQCU010000248.1:0-14121 GCA_963710995.1 uncultured delta proteobacterium | reverse complement strand
ATGTCGCATGCGCATTGATCGCATCGATGTCTGTCGGCTGTAATCCGCTATTGGCAATAGTCTCCTTGATGCATCTTTGCACCGTTGTCAAGTTGGGCGAAACAAAATGGCTGGCATCGGAGGTCATTGACCATCCGACCATTTCTATTTTTGATTTCAGCCCATGTGCCCTGACAAATTCATCCGTTGCCAAAATAATGCAGCCGGCCCCTTCGGAAACGACAAAACCACGTCTGTTGACAGAAAAAGGCCGGCTCGTTTTCTTCGGTAGATCTTCCGGCTGTCCTTCTTTCGGACGGTAAGCACCATTCATAGTGGCAAATCCGGCAACAATCGGCTCAACCAAAGGAAAATCTACGGCGCCGCAAATGACCACATCCGCCATATTTCTTTGTAACAGCATTTCGCCTATAATCAACGAAGTTACTCCCGTTGCACAAGCTGTAATAGTAGAGCAGATAGGTCCCGTCGCTCCCGTGAGGATGGAGACCTTGCCGCCAACCATATTGATGCAGGAATTGGGATTGGTAAAAGGATGAGGCATCTTGCCTTCCGCGATTATCAGACGATCAGCCTGCAGTACTGCATCCAGCCCGCCGACCGCCGTGCTGAATGTAACCGCCACTCGCGGCGCGATTTCCGGCTTAATTACAATTCCGCTTTTTTCCAGAGCCCGATGCACAACCAGCAGGGCATATTTAAAGATCGGCGACGTCCAATGCGCCATTTCCCGCGGCTGTAAAAAAGGATATGGGCGCAAATCAACTTCCGCAACTTCACCGGCAACCCGCACCGGAAAATCGGCGGTAAGCGGAAATCTGGTCAACTTTCCTATTCCACAATCTCCAGCAACAACACGCTGCCATTGGGATTCCAGATCTGTCCCTAAAGAAGACACGGCATCGTAACCTAATATAAACGCTTTTTTTGAACCCATGGTAATGTTCCTGATGACTGTTTTAAGACAGAACGTTGTTTTGTTGACAAGGTGAAACTACGCTATAAATCTTTAAATCCATCGCTTAAATCCTGCCAGTTTGGATTTATTTGATTAACAAGTATGTCCTTTTTTTCTCTACGCCATTTCTTGATTTCTTTCTCTCTGTTTATTGCAGCATTTATATCGCATGTTTCTTTAAAGTAAACCAATTTATTCAAATTATACTTTTTAGTAAAACCTGAAATCAATTTGTTCTTATGTTCATAAATTCGACGATTCAAATCATTAGTGACGCCTACATAAATTACTTTGTTATTCCAGTTGGTCAGCAAGTAAACATGGTAATTTTTCGTAAAGACCATTTAAAGCTCATATAATTAAATTTAGTTTGTCATTTCGACCGTAGGGAGAAATCTTATAGCATGCAATTGTAAAATAAAGATTTCTCGTCATCCGCTTAAGCGGACTCCTCGAAATCACATCTTTCATTACATCTCCCGCGGAAAAGGAAAAGCCGGGGAGGTTGATAATAAATTATTTCTATATCAAAAATTGTTGGGTATTACCAAGGAATAAAGTGGTATAGTTTGGCAAACATTTCGTAAACTTCGATCCAACCTTGTAAATCTTTGGTCGAGCGCATGTGTTCCCGCTTGTTAACCATTATCCAACTCATATGAGCCGCGCCATCCTTGCAGGTGGAACAATTACGAGTTGCCGATGTGCAGCAGCGATGAACTGTTTTTAAATCGGAAGCCCAGCGGGAAAAATTGATCAAACGACGGGGCCGTGGGGTTCTATTGTCCAGAGATTCGGTGACCGATGGGCATTCGTTCCAACCAAAGGTACGCTCCATCATCCTGCCTGTGGTGATAATTTCGTGATAATATTTACTGGAAATTATAGTCTGTGGGTATCCATCCAGCATTTCATCCATTTCGTAGCGTAAATCTCTGAGTTCGCCCTCGCGCCATGAAAAGCCGTTGACGCCCTCGTCATTCGATAGAAGTTGCAGATGCACTTTCAAACCGACATCAGCAATCCTTTTAATTACGGGTTCAATCTTCCCTACTTGCCGCGGCGTTATAGTATAAAGATAATAAGTGTAAGCGTCGCCGGCATAATTTTTACTGGAAATAGCAAAAGTGTCGCGCCCGCGGAGAGTCTTTTCATCTTCGCTGCTGCCCCAAAGTGAAATTCCCACCATCAAGTCGGGGAATTTTTCCCGGGGAACTTTAATCAGACCATTGGTGGCGCAATATGTGGGCAGGCGCTTGTAAAAGGCTTCGACGCGATCCATGCAAAGAGTCGGCTCACCGCCGATTAAAATCGCCAGATTTACTCCGCGAGCTTTTTCGCGGTCAATAAAATCTTCCCATTTTTTTATATCCATTTCTTCTTGGGCTACCTGATGTTCTCCCGAAGAAAAGAAAAAACAGCCCTTGCAACGCAAATTGCAGCGGTTGGTCACGTCGTATATGGAACTGCGGATGTTAAGATTTGTGATCCGTCTATAGCGTTCGTGCCAGTCTTTATCTAATAATGTACTAACTGTTTTCATCAATACTGCCTCAATTTACGTCATTTCGACCCGGCGTATGGAGGGGAGAAATCTGTGTTCAAGATTGCCACGCCGACCAAGGGTCGGCTCGCAATGACACTTTTATTTTTACGACACTGCCGCACGCGGCGGATTTATAATTTCCGCGCAAAGATTTTCGCCTTTTTCATAACCCATCACCCAGACCGCCAGATAAGTATCCACATAATCCAGCCAAGATTTAAAAGCAGCCGGATTGTTTACATGCCGGTAAAGGCGCGCCGTGACGACCGCGGAACCGGCGGCGTAATGACGGCAATCGGCGCAATCCGTATCCGGCACACAACAGGCAACCGACCTGTCCCAATTAAGGTCCGTCCTGTATTGCCGGAAAGACCTTCCCAGACCGATATCCTGTGAAGGGTTCTGGCGGGGATATGAACAACTGTAAAGATCGTGCAAACCTTTTTTATGGGTATGCGCCATGGCGTTGTAAGCTGAAAAAAGAACATTTCGCGGATATTTATTCAAAAGCTGTATCATCATTTGTCTTGTTCGCGCAAAAGATTCATCATCATGCCGCAGATTTCCTGTGTAACCGACCGGAGAAGAAAAAACATTAAAGGTTAGTTTACAACCGTTAGCAACAAGCTCTTCGGCGACATCTTTTACTTCATCGATATTTTCCCGCGTAAAGGTGTAAACAAATACCGCGCGCGGATCATTTTTATAATTTTCAATCTGTTTTTTTAAAAGATTTTTAGCTTTGCGCACGCGCAAGCTGGTTTCATCATTACCCCAAACGGAAATATGTATTTTGTAGCCGACTGATTCCGGGATTTTTTTAAAACCATTGGTGGCAATACTGCCCAGCGGCATTTCCTGATAACACACATCTAACAGTTCCGGCACGAGCGATGGCTCCGCTCCCGCCAGAACAACATAAGTGATGCCGCGGGCTTTTTCGGCCTGCATCAGCTTTCGCCATGCTTCCACATCACCTATCTCTTTGGCAAACTGTTTTTCTCCTTCAAAATAATAACAGCCGTCGCAGCGAATATTGCAGCGGTTAGACATGTCGTAAGTTGATTCCCGCAGAAAAAAATATTTTCTGACTTTTTCCCAACGCGCTTTCACTTCCGGCTGGTCTAAGAGTTCGGAAAATTTCGGCTTGGCTGATTCCAGAGATGCTTTATTATTAATGGGCATAGACAATTAACTTCTATTAATTATTCGCGGAAATTTTTTCCTCAATGTAATCAGCGATCAGGCGAATGGTTTTCAACTTGGGATAATCGTCTTCGTCTATCGTGATCCTGTATTCATCCTGCAGGACCAATGCAATAGTGGCCAGATCCATGCTATCAATGCCCAGTTCATCCACCAAATCCATATCCGGATTAAATGTCTCCGCCGTAACGTCTTCTAATTTAAGCTCCTCAATAATAATTTCGGCCACATGCCGGATAATGCCTTTTACATCGTGCCTTGCAGGCATCACTACCCTCCTTCTATACTTATTTTTTTTATTTATTCTTTTTTGCAACGATTGCGCCGCTGCATACAATATTTTCTTTATTCGTAATTTTAAAGGAAAACAAAATCTCTTCACCTGCTTCTTCGCCGATGATGTTGAGTGATAGAGTTTCTCCGGGTCGCACCGGCTGGGTAAATCTCACTCTTTTCAGCGTGTGCAACTGAACCTGCTCACCTTTTGCCAACGCATCCTGGATGATGGCCTGCTCGGCCATATAAACTAAAGCTATTCCCGGAAGAATCGGCTCACCGGGGAAGTGCCCTGAAAACCATGGTGAATCAACCGGCACATCCGCTATTGCTTCAATATAATTATTATTAGCTACTTTAATCTCTTTTAATAAACTCCATTGACTTTCCAATAAATTATACCCCGTTGGTTAACGTCAAAGTTAAATTAGCGCCAAAATGTATAAATTCATATCATTGATTTTTTTTCAACCAAAATTTTAATGAGATCCAAGTTTCAGAAACGCAGTGCGCTGAAACTTGCTGGACGAATTATCCCCTGAGCGAAGCGAATGGGGATTTGAGACTCGTTCTATTTACCGTTCCATTATCATTACTTCTCGGTTGATTAAAGTGGAAAGAGGCACAATTTTTAAACCTTTAACAGTAAGCCCCGAAAGTATGGTTTCAATTTCCAATAATAAAATAACGCTGTCTTCTTTACTGTGCGGCGGCACATCATGCAGCAGGATGATGTCGTCGGCCTTCACTTTTTTAAGTATTTTGGAACTAATGTTTTTCACGCGGCGATTGCCGGCATCAAAAGCGCGACAGTTGAATGTTACACAAAACATCCCTAACTTATCCAGAATCGGGGCCAGTTTAGGATTAATTATTCCCACCGGCGGCCGAAAGGCAAGTGTTTGTATTCCCATTTTTTTCAGAAATTTCTGAACCGTAAATATTTCCTGATAGAGATAATTATAACTTCTCAGCATCACAAAGGGATTATGATTAAATGAATGGTTGCCAATGGTGTGCCCGCGGGCAATTATTTCCCTGATGATTTCCGGATAACTTAAAGAATTGGCGCCGGAAACAAAAAAAGTCGCTTTCACTGAATACTTATCAAGCAAATCCATAATTTGTATTGTTGTCGGTTGGGCCGGGCCATCATCAAAGGTGAGCGCGACCAAATTTTTTCCTGTATTACCGCGGCTGGTTATAGGCAGAAAAAAATTGATTCGCGGAAAAAAAGAAGCAACAACACACAAAAGAATATAAAAAAGGGCAACGGCGGCCGCCAACAAGGAGTTAATAAAAAAAACTGCCGCGGCGACAGCCAAAAGAATTATTCCTATGGCTTGAGCCGGGTTCCAAAACGGCAACCTCTTTTTCATTGATGACCCCTTAAGAAATTGTAAATGCTTTGCCAATAAAGTTATTAGTCGCTGAATGAAAGCAATCTGGGATTATTGAATCAGATACTCCCACAAGGGTCCTGTTAATCCACGTTTATAGAGTTTGGGCAAAACACGGTTTGCTTTAGCTTCTCCAGCGCCGATAAGCCAATTCAAACGGCCGTTGGCGTGACTTTCCACCGTTTGCATAATCTCCTGTACGGATATGTGCGGTGACCGGTAAAATACAGGCGACAATATATTTTGTCCGTCAATAATTTGACCTTCCCGTAGAGCAACATCATACAAGGCGATGTGCGGATAAATACGGATGCCGCAAAAGAAGAAAAAAACCGCCCGCTCCAAACGATCCAGGCCAATCAATGTTTCTTGAAGAGTCTGTTTGTTTTCGCCGGGGCCGCCTAATAAAAAATAATGGGCAATGTGCAGGCCGGCCTTCTGTGCAACGAGATGAGCGGCAAAAACATCGCGAGCGGTAAAAGGTTTATGTAAATTGTGGAGTATCGTATCAGATAATGATTCTGTGCCGAATTCCACATGGCTGAGTCCGGCATCTGACATTAGTTTATAATAATCAGCGGGAGGCATAGTGGGAACAAAAAAACCTCCCCACGGCACGGACACACGGGCTTCAATAAAAGCTTTCGCGACCTGTCGGCTGTGATCATAACTGGCGTTAAGAGCGGAATCGGTGATAAAAATATATTTAGCGCCGGCATCTTGCAACTCGCGGGCACTCAGGGCTATTTCGCGGGGCGGAAAAAACCGCATTTGGCCGCCTTCAATATGAGGATAGGTGCAGTAACTGCAGTGAAAAGGACAGCCTCTTTTTGTTTGCAGGTTAAGCATGCCTCCATAAGACAAATAAAATTGTGTATGCGAACTTTCCGGATCAAAACTTCTTTTGATTGCACCGCTCCATGGTTCGTAAGCAATACCTGTTGTTTCTTTGGTTACAATGCCGGGTATTGATTTAACGTCTGCATTTTTTTCCAGCGCTTCCAGGAGCAAGGAAAACCTTTCACCTTCGCCGGCAATGCCGTAATCGGCATCCAGCTCCTGCATAAATTCAACCGGGAAAATAGTAAAACCGCTGCCGCCTAGAATTATCCTGGCCGCTGAATTTATCCTTATCTGGTGTATTAAATTCTGGTATTCGGACAGAAAGCCCCGGCAGTTGATTACATCCGTGTTATCAATATTTCTGATCGATACTCCGACAAAATCGGGAGAAAACTCCCGAATCAATGCCGCCAACTCATCGGAACTGGTAAAATCGTTCAAATCTACAATTTTGGTTTGATAACGGGAATCCAAAGAACCGGCGACGTAATCCAGGCCCAGCGGATATACCGGATAGGGTATTCTCAGAGTGTTTGCCGAAATTAACAGTACTTTCATAATATGAACAAAAATTTCATCACGGGCATTAAACCCTCCGTTGCGCGGGATTGTTCAACTTACCAATTCCGCTGCGCTTCGCTTTCGGAATTGGAGTTTCAACAATAAAGCGCTAACGGATCATTATTTTTTGCGTAAGCTCATACCATTTTGCCTTCAAAGGATAACGCGGCGGCAAGGAGGAGGCTCCGCAGGCGTATTAATAACGCGTGACCTTCGGGTTATACGTTGAGGAAGCTGACGACGCTGCCAACAAAGTTAGCCAAAGAAGGCGAATTGGTATCACGCTTAACCTTTTTGTCGTTGATTCTTGAAAATATGCGTGGCCAGCGCGCGCACAGACGCAAAAACTTTGATGCCCAGCTCTTTGCTTTCAATTTTAACGCCATAGTCTTTTTCAATCATCATCACCAGTTCAAGAACATCAATGGAATCAATTCCCATATCACCGCCGACAAGCGGAGAATCATCTTTAATGTCTTCAGGTTCAACGTCAATGAGCCCAAGTGTCGCAATAATTTTAATTTTAAGTTCACCGATCAATTCTTCAAGTCTACTCATTTAATACTCCTGTTTTTTCCAGCGCTCCAAACACGCTTCAGTTTTTTGTTGTGTCTTTTTCCGAACCTTCTTGCGGCAGAAACCTGATTGTTTTAGCCTCGTCACCGAGAATTTTTTCCAGTATAACCCGCACAGTCCAACTGCTAAACGCCTTTCCATATTTAGGTCCGGCAAGATACAGACCCAACATCAAAAGCAGCCAGGAAAAACCATAAATCAAAGGAATTCCGATAACCCCAAACGTTGGGTTTTTCAGCCAGGCGGAAATTCCCCCCACTATAAATACGGCCGGTATACCGAGAATATAACTAATAGTAATCAAAATAAGACCGGCAATTACGGATGCTGTGAGTTTTTCTTTAAAAATACTCAGATCAGCATGCTCATTTATTGCCGTTCTGCAAAATTCTTTTTGAGCAAAATAAAGCGCCGTTTCTTTTATTATACTCAAAATATTTCCTGTAAAAAAATATACGCTGAATATTTTTTAATAGCAATTTTAAACAGATCCCGGCGGATAGTTTTAATAACCTTATTAATTACCTTTCCATGATTCCACCGACAGAATTTTTCGACCGCAGTGGATAATCCCTGTAAGCAATATCCCTAAAAACTCCTGTCCGCGCCTGAGTAACAGTAGCAATCAATTCATCATCCACATAGATCCGGCCATCACCGATCCCCAGGCTTGCGCCTGATTCTTTCAATCGCGAATAACGCCTAATGTCGACTTCGTAACGGACACACTTATTGAAGGGGCGAATCTGACCATTGAAGGTAACATCTGAACAACCAAGAGCCCGTCCAGAACCCAAAGCGCCGCGGCAGATACAATAGAAACCAAGTAATTGCCAGATGGCATCGACACAAAGGCAACCCGGTTGCACGGGGTCTCCCGGCATATGACATTGAAAATACCATGCGTTCATTCGAATATCCTGTTCTGCAATCACTCTGCCCAGTTTATCATCGTTTTCAATCAATAATATGCGATCAAGCATGAGGAAGGGAGGAGCCGGAAGCCTTGCATCAAAACCCGCGGGAGGATCAGTTACCAGTGTCCCATAAGCAAAAGCCAGCAGTTCTTCTAAATCAAAATGATCACGTCCTAAAAATTCCTGATATTTCATAATTATTTTTTCTCTTTCCGTGGATTTGGGATACGATAATATAATGATCTCCGGATTAAAGTTTATTCCAGTATTGGTTTGAATGCCCCGGGCTCCAACACTTACTGCGGTTGCGAATTGCAAGACCGGATTTTACTTCTATTTTAAATTAATTATAAGAAAAGGTCTCTTTTGTCAAAAGAAAAAAATATTCCGGAAACGCACGGAATCAATATGGGTCTCATTAGTTCCACTTAGCTTCGCACGTGGGATACCACGGATATCTGCGATATCCTCCGCCTACGGCGGGATAATTCCATTTGCGCTTCAAATTTCGTTTCACTCATTTTCAGCGAATGTCATTAATTCGACTAACGCCTCAAACTTCACTGCGTTCGTTTTACCACGGCGCTTTGCGCCTGATATAATTCGTCCAACAAATTTCAGCGCGCTTCGCTTCTGAAACTTGGGACTCATTATCAGCGAGTCTCAAATTCCACGTCACTGCGCTCCTGGGATAATTCGACTAACGCCTCAAACTTCACTGCGTTCGTTTTCAGCGAGTCTCATTAAAATTTAATGGCGCTAGCGGAAAAATTACGCTATAAGACTTTTCTATTGAAAAACTTACATGAGGATAATAATAATGAACAGAGCCGCCCTTCATAAAATTAGTTATGGTCTATATATCGTCACCTCCGGACAGGATGACAAATTCAACGGCCAGGTTGCCAACTCCATGTTTCAGGTTACATCTAATCCGGCAACATTGGCCATCAGCATCAATAAAGAAAATTACACGCATGGATTAATTAAATCCAGCCGCAAATTTGTTGTTTCCATTCTGGCGAAAGCGGTGCCGATGAACTTCATCGGCCTTTTCGGCTTTAAGAGCGGGCGCGATGTAAATAAACTGCAAAATATAAAGACAAAAACAGGAATGACTAAAGTACCCATCGTTTTAGAAAATACAGTTGCCTATATTGAAGTGGAATTGGAAAAAGAATTAGATTGCGGCACGCATACTATCTTTGTCGGCAATATTGTTGACGGTGATGTAATCAGCAATGAAGAGCCCATGACTTATGCCTATTACCAGCAGGTCAAGGGCGGTAAATCACCGAAAACTGCTCCTACTTATGTAAAAGATGAACCGGTGGCAACTCCCCGGGCCGCCGCCCGCTATGTTTGCAGTGTCTGCGGCTATATTTACGACCCAGTCTTGGGTGACCCGGATAGCGGTATTGCTCCCGGAACAAAATTTGAAGATTTACCGGAATCATGGACATGCCCTGTCTGTGGCGCGGACAAATCGAAGTTTGAAAAAGAATAGTCACGGGTTTAATATCCCGCAGCTTACTGCGGGATATTAAACCCTCCGCTTCGCGGGATAATTCGACCCCCAAGCTTCAGTGCACTATGTTTCTGAAGCTTGGGTCTCATTACAACTTACTAATTCCGCTGCGCTGCGCTTTCGTAATTGGAGTTTCAACAATTACGCTCAAACAGTTCAGTTATGAACAAGCAACATGTTATCAAAAGAAGTCCTAAGGAGGATACCAAACCATGAAAACAAGAATGTTCTCCATGCTATTGCTTGGCCTTAGTATTGTCCTGACCATCTTTGCCGCCCAGCAGGCCCAGGCCGCCCTGGGCGAATCCGTTGATTCGGTCGCATCAGATCAGAAGGCCATCTCGGCCGTGCGGAAAGCCATGAAAACTTCCACGGGATATACCGTCCATGAAATCAGATCTGAAACAATAACTGTCCGGGAATATGTGTCGCCTTCAGGCGTCGTCTTCGGTATCGCCTGGAATGGACTGACTCATCCCGATCTGATGCCGCTTCTTGGATCCTATTTTTCTGAGTATCAGAAAGCCATGACTCATGCTCACAAGCAGCCGGGCCGCCGGCACGTCACGGTAAAAACAGACAGTGTAGTGGTGGAGAAATGGGGACATATGCGCAACCTGCAGGGCCGCGCTTACGTGCCAGCCTTGATACCGCAAGGAGTGAGCGTCGATGAAATTAAGTAAACTGCTCTTTTTTGTTTTGATACCTTTATTGATAATGAGCTGTAGCGGCGGTGGTGGTGGCGGCAACGACGGAACAAGCGCTCCCGCCGTAATGCTTTCCTCGATTACGATAACGCCGGCAAATCCAGGCATGCTTTCAGGAACAACCAAACAACTCACGGCCACCGGCACGTATTCAAACGGCACGAAACAGGATATAACAACTTCCGTAACATGGAGTTCCTCTGATACAGGAGTTGCAACAATCAGTAACACGGCAGGTTCCAATGGATTGGTTACTTCGCTAGCAACAGGCATAACGACCATCACGGCTTTGTCAGGAAGCATTTCCGGCTCCACGTTGCTGACGGTACAAGATGATAATAACGATAACGTGCTCACCGTGACTGTGAATGGCGGCGTGGCACCAGGAGGTTATCCCAACGAACCTTGCGTCAGCGTTACGATTTGTTCTCCCGGCACCTCGAACTGTCAGACCATCGATAATATACTTTTGGATACGGGAGCTTCCGGTCTGCGGATATTCAAATCGCTCCTGACAGTCTCCCTTACGCAGGCGACCAGCGGTTCCGGTTCGCTAACAGAATGCATCCAATATTCTGATAATTCAGCGGATTGGGGACTAGTTCAGTTGGCAGACATCATTTTGGGAAACGAACCAGCTGTTAGAGTACCCATCCAGATCATTGATTCCACTTTTAGTGGTTATAATTCATGCAGTCTAAACGGCCAGTACATCCTCGACACGAGTCTGTCAATAACCGGATACAACGGAATTCTCGGTATCGGTCTCTTTACTGAGGACTGCGGTTCGGAATGCACAAGTATTGCAAACAATGGGATGTACTATTCCTGCAACGGTTCATCATGTACTGGAACAGCAGTCTCTCTCAACAACCAGGTCCAAAACCCGGTTTCGCTCCTTCCACTTGATAATAACGGCGTGATTGTACAACTTCCGAGTATTCCTCTTGGAGGACTACTCTCGGTTAACGGCAATCTTATCCTCGGTATTGGTACGCGGTCGAATAACATCCCTTCCGGAGTTACTATGTATCTTGCCGATCCAACCTCTGGTGAATTCATAACAGTTTTTAACGGAAAGACGTATAGCGATAGTTTCATTGACAGCGGCTCGAACGGACTATTTTTTGATCAGGGTTCGATAAGCGCCCTTACAACCTGTGATAGTGACTGGTTCTGCGCTTCTCCCACACTAAGTTTATCCGCAACTACAAAAGGCTATACAGGATCACCGAACGGCACTGTTTCATTCCAGATAGGCGATGCTGATACCCTTCTTTATCATACATCCAATAATGTGTTCATTGAACTCGGCGGGCCGGAACCGGATGGGTTTGACTGGGGGCTTCCTTTTTTCCTGGGACGGAGCGTGTATATGGGGATTGAGGGGAAGACATCCAGCCTCGGAACAGGCCCCTATTGGGCGTATTAGGCGAAGAGACCGGGCCGCGGACTGTAGGAAGCAACAGGATAAAAAGATACAGGAGGCAAGTATGGACGAAATATTTACAAAAAAAGTGCGGGCTGCGGCAGTGGCGGGATGGTGGACCGTGTTAATCGCCTATTGTATCCTGCTGATTCAATGGCTTGCTTATTTGCTGATTATGCCCAGACAGCCGGCAGGAATGCTTTGCTTATGAGGTGAAGGCGTTACCTGGCAGTAAATCCGTACTATCTGGCTGTGGGCAATGGTGGCCTATAAGCTCGGTCTTGCAATGCTGATGTTTGTCGTCATCTGGCTGACACTTTGGGTAAGAAAACTGACAAAATAATCCTTGTTTTTTTAATAACCTGTTGAGATAATCACCCCCCAAACCTGTTCAGGGTTTTGATCAATTAGAAATGAAGGGTGAAAAATGAGAATTCTGAAATAAAAAATAGGAATGAATCGTTATGTACGAAAAAAGGAAAGCGAAACGACTGAAGGAGAAGAACGAGATTACCATAATTATCGTCTCCGGAGGAAAAAAATCTCCTGAAGAAAAAATTATGTATAACCAAAGCAAGGATGTCTCTGTCCTCGGCACCAGAATTAAGGCCAATATTTTTTTGCCCATCGATACCCTCCTCAAGATAGATTTCACATTAAAAAATCCGCACCAAATGATGATATCAACCCTCGGAAAAGTAAAATGGATCAAAAGCCTCTTTGCGAATGAATCCTATGAAGCGGGCGTGGAATTCATCCATACACCCAGCGACGTGACCCAACAACTGGCGATTTACATCTCGTATAAACAAAATATTAAAGATCTTAATCCGGTTTAAGCATACTTGTCTAATATGAATAACCTTCTTCTTATTTTTATTTTGGTCTTAGTGATAACAGCAACCATCAGCGTTATCTATGCGATGTGGCGCGGCCGCAGGGGTGAACAAAAATTGATCAGTATTATACATGGCTCCCCTATTCCGTTTTTTGTGTTATCCAGAGATCATAAAATAATTTACTGGAACAGAGCCCTACAGGCGTTGAGTAACATCAAACCCAGCGAAATCCTCGGCACTAATCAGCAGTGGCGCGCATTTTATAAAACACAGCGTCCCTGCCTGGCTGATCTGATTCTGGATAACAAAACCGATCAAATTAGTGAATTATACTCAGGAAGGTTGAGCAAATCAAAACTACTGGTAGATGCTTATGAAGTGACAGAATTTTTTCCCGATATGGGCGAAAAGGGAACATGGTTTCGTATCACTTCGGCAGGACTTAGAGATTCCAGCGGAAATTTATTCGGCGCTATGGAGACTCTGGAAGATATTACCGAACAAAAAGTGGCTCAGGATGAGCTTCTCCAGCGAACAAAACTGGAATCGTTGGGCATATTCGCCGATGGCGTGGCCAAGGATTTTGACAGTCTCCTCTCCGCGATTCTGCGCAATGTTTTTATGGCAAAAATATCAGCTGTCGATGAAGATAAAATCATGGAGGACGGGCTGGCAGTGGCGGAACGGGCCGGTCTGCAAGCCAAGGAACTAGCTCACCGACTGACTGCATTTGCTCAGGGTGTTCATCCTGTTCGCAAATTGGAAAATCTGGGACCTCTTTTGACAGAGGCCGCCCAAAACGTCTTTAAAGGTTCTCCTGTTTCCTGTAATATTTCCATAGCCCAAGACCTGTGGCCTTGCGAAGTTGATGCCGCCCAGATCAGGCAGGTGTTAGAAAATGTTTTGATTAATGCCAAAGAGGCCATGCCCGATGGCGGCATTGTGGAGCTTATCGCCGAAAACACAACAATCGGGACAAATATCAGGTCAGTGGAACAAGGAAATTACGTCCGGATTATCATTAAGGATCATGGCAAGGGAATTCCCCGGGAAAATCTTTCCCGGATATTTGATCCCTATTTTACAACAAAAAAGAAGAAGGAACGTGGCGGCATCGGCCTGGGGCTGGCCATCAGCGATTCCATCATCAAATACCATAATGGCTTGATTTCGGTCGAATCCATTGTTGATTCAGGAACTGCATTTTCCATCTATCTGGCCACGAAACTGACCAACGGCACTTGATCTTAATTTGACTTGTGGCGTTTTTTGAGCATCTCAGACGCGATGTTCCGGTACTAACAGAAAAAATCAGTTCATAGAAATGCTTGCCAT
>CAVQCU010000247.1:0-24591 GCA_963710995.1 uncultured delta proteobacterium | reverse complement strand
GAATACGCCAAGGCCAACTTCACCCGCGGCGAGGAGTTGGCGAAGAGCGGCTTCGTCGCCAAGGACGTGTATGACCAGCGCGAGAGTGCGATGCATCAGGCCGAGGCGGCGCTGGCGGTCGATCAGGCGGCGGTCGACGCGGCGCGGCTCAACCTCGGCTACGCGGAAATCCGCGCCCCGTTTCCGGCCGTCTCCACCGGCGACGTGTCCGGGGCGAAACCAAAATCGCAGTGACATCGCACCCTGGAGCGTGGACATCGTCGCGTCCCGGACAATTCCGGGCAGTTGCACGTGCCACCAGATCGGCGCGCCGCCGCGCGCGAACATCACCAGTTGTTGCGTCAGATCTTTGGCGCGAAAGGTGGCCCGTTCCAGCGCGGCGAGGCGTTCGAGGATTTTCTCCTCGGATCGGACGTTCATCCGGGCGAGTGAGAGATGGCCGACAATGCTTTGCAGGATGTTGTTGAAATCGTGCGCAATGCCCCCGGCCAGCAAGCCGACGGATTCCAGTTTTCGTTCCTTCAACGATTCGGCCTCCGCCCGGCGCTGCCGCGTGATATCGCGGAACACGAGCACCACGCCGGCGAGCAGGCTCCGGCCGTCCCGGATCGGCGAGGCGCCAGACGCAACTCCGCTCGGCGCCATCCCGCGCGGTGAGAATAACCGTCAGGTCGGGGCCCGTCGCGGTTTCGCCCAGCACCACCAGATCGACCGGATTGGGGAAAAGGCAGGCGCGTGTCCTCGTAAACAATCGGGAAGATTTCGCCCAGCGGCCGGTTCGGGAGCCAGGCTTCGCGCCAGCCGGTCAGATCCTCCCCGCCACCGGGTTGAGCAAAGGATGACGCCGTTCGTGTCCGTGGTGATTACCGCGTCGGGCATAGACCGAGGCCCGCCGTCAGCCGGTCTTTTGCGGTACCCAGAGCGGTGGCGGAGGCCAGCGCGGCGGCCGCGCGGTTCTCCGCGCCGCGACAGGGAAATCCAGACCGTGGCGGCCAGGCCAAACCAGGCCGCGGCCAGACAGAAGCCGCCCAGCAGGAGAACGGGCGAACGGGACGATTGCGCCTCGGGCATGCGGCATAGGATCGCGAGGCGCGAGCAGCAGGCAGGCCAGTAGCATTCCCATGTACGTACGGGACAATCCGAACCCTGCGTCCGACATTATCGCGGTATTATGGGCGGATGGAAAACCGAAGTCGATATGCAAAGTCAAAATGCGGAGGCAAAACGGGGGCGTGCCGGCCCGGCCGGCGTTCGGGGTTATTTCCTAATGAAACCATGATCATACGGCGGGCGCATCTCGCGGGCGATCCAGCCATTGGCCGGCCCGGCGTGTTCGCCGGTGAATTCCTCCCGCTCCGGGTTCCAGCGCAGCTTCCATCCCGTGCGGAGCGCATCGCAGGCTTGTCCTACGCGAATACCGACGATATTTGTTTCCGAAACATCAACTTCCACCTGCAGTGATCTCATATCGGCTATTGTGACGACAGCGGCTTTGGCGGTGGCCACTGCGGCAAACGGAGTCACAATATCGCCGGTATCGGCGTTTTTGGTCAAAACCACGGCGTCAAAGGGAGCCCTGATCAAGGTATAATCAAGACCGGCTTTAGCGCCCTCGAGAGCGGCTTTGAGCGCCAGCACATTAGCTTCGGCCACTTTTACTCCTTCTTCGGAGCGTTTATAGCGGGTATTAATCGCGTCCCAATCAGATTGGGAAACAGAACCGTCGGCCACAAGGCCCTGGTAGCGGAAATTTTCCCGCCGGGCAATATTCCGATCCGTTTTGGCTTGTTCCAGAGCGGCCAGGGCATTTACTAGATTGGCCGCCGCCTGGTTTTTGGCCGCGGTCACATCATAGCTTTCCATTTGCGCGATTATCTGGCCTTTTTTGACCTTGCTTCCTTCCTCCACCATCAGGGCCACCAGACGGCCGGTTATTTTGGAGGCCACCGCGGCCTTGCGCTCGGCGACAATATAACCGCTGGCATTCAAAACAGACAGGGATTGAGAGGGATAAACCTGCGCAACTGTTGTTACATCAATGGTTGTGGCCGGAGCGATGATTCCGGCTACGTAAAGGAAGCTGAGAATAAAAAGCAGGGTAATGGCCGACGCTATAAAAAATGGTTTCTTTTTTCGCCGGGATGGGCCCGTCAACTTTTGAGTCTTATCGATTTTCAGCTGGTTTACATCCGGCTCGGGCATAATCTTTTCACTTCCTTCGGTTTTCAATTCTTATTGATACAACTCATGATTCAGGATCGCAGCCAAAACTTGTCATATTCATAGTAGAACATGTTACTTATTACCATAAAGATCATATCCATTCGCTTATTTTATAGTGGTCAACGGCAAAATAAACAGGACCTCTCCTAACCTAATACAGTATCACGGAATGAATCGCTTAAGGGTTTACTTTTTTATAGAATATATTTTTTGCCAGTTCCGCAGTTAAGATATAAAGCGCCATAATAATTCCCAGTATCATAAGAAATGACATGGGCAGGTGTACAAAATCAAATATCTTTCCGAGAGGTGTAAAGGGGAAAATAAGCGTGGCAACAACAACAGCAATTGTAGCAATGAATAGATATTTTCCCGGCCGGCTCTTGAAGAATGGCCTTCTGCTGCGAATGACAAGCACAATAATCGATGCGGAAATAACAGATTCCACAAACCATCCTGTTCTGAATTGCGCAGGTGTTGCGTGAAGGATGAACAACAAAACACCAAAAGTTAGATAATCAAAAACCGAGCTGATCAAGCCGAAAGTGATCATGAATTTTTTAATAAAGGAAATATTCCACCGTCTTGGGTAATTTACCATTTCGACGTCTGTCCGATCCGTGGCAATGGTCATTTCCGGAAAATCAGTCATCAGGTTCGTCAACAGAATTTGTTTAGGCAGCAGAGGAAGAAAAGACAGAAACAGAGAAGCGCCCGCCATGCTGAACATGTTTCCGAAATTAGCGCTGGTAGACATAAAGACGTACTTCATAGTATTGGCCAGCGTAGTCCTCCCTTGATGGACACCTTGCACGAGCACCTCCAGATTCTTTTCCAGAAGCACGATATCGGCCGATTCTTTGGCCACATCCACCGCGGTATCAACAGAGATGCTCACATCCGAGGCATGGAGGGCGGAAACATCATTGATACCGTCTCCGATATAACCCACAACATATCCGGCCTTCCTGAGCGCAATGATAATGCGTTCTTTTTGATTAGGCTCTACTTCCGCGAAGATATCCGTTTTGGTTACTTTTTGCAATAGAGCGGCATCACTTATTTCACGCAGTTCGGTGCCGGTGAGGATTTTGGCATCAGGCATTCCCACATCCTGACTTATCTTGGCGGCGACGAGGCGGTTATCTCCGGTGATAACTTTCAGGGAAACACCAAGTTGCTTAAGGCGACCGATCGTTTCCAAAACTCCTTTTTTAGGCGGATCGAAGAAAAGCAGGAAACCGAGCAATGTCATATCCCGCTCAGAATCTTTATTGAGAACAGGCTGTGTTCCCATATCCCGCATGGCAACGCCAAGCACGCGGAAGCCCTGATTACTATGTTCCTCGAACTTTTGCTGGATTATTTGCCCCACTGTGTTTGTAGCTATCTTCTCCCCGGCCTTGTTTTGGGCAAAAGGACAGACAGCGAGCACATTCGAGAGGGCCCCTTTAGTAACCATGAAATACCGGCCATCCTTTTTGATCATGATACTCAATCGCTTGCGGATGAAATCATAGGGAACCTCGTCAACTTTTTCATAACCTGAAATATCCTGCTGCTTATAAGAACGGATCGCTTCATCGATAGGATTGGAAAAACCTTTTTCATAGAAAGAGTTCAGATAGGCATAAAAAAGAACCCGATCACTGGGATTGCCTTCGATATCTATTGCTGAATGCAGGCGTACTGTCCCTTCCGTCAAAGTTCCCGTCTTATCTGAACATAGAACATTCATACTCCCGAAGTTTTCTATGGTGGCAAGCCGCTTTACAATAACCTTTTGCTGAGCCATTATTTTAGCACCGTGAGCCAGGTTGATGCTGATAATGGCCGGCAGCAACTGCGGTGTGAGTCCGACAGCGAGGGCAAGAGAAAAAAGGAAGGATTCGAGAACAGGCCGATGAAAAAAGACATTTATGGCAAAAACGGCAATGACAAGCAACAAGGTTACTTCGAGCAGTAAATAACCGAACCGCCGGATGCCGTGCTCAAACTCGGTTTCCGGGGGCCTCAGTTTCAGCTTCTCGGAAATTTTGCCGAACTCCGCCTGCTTTCCTGTGAAAATCACAACAGTCTTGGCTGTACCGCTGATAACATGGGTTCCCATAAAAAGACTGTTCGTGCGTTTGGCAAGCGGTGTTTCCGCTGGTACAAGACCGGCATTTTTTTCGACAGGGAAGCTTTCGCCGGTCAGGGTTGCCTCATCCACGAAGAGATCCCTGGATTCCAGAATCAAGCTGTCGGCGGGAATCGCGTCCCCGGCATTCAACACAACGACGTCACCAGGGACAACATCTTCCAGCGCAATGTCACACTGGCTGCCGTCCCGCAGGACAGTGGTCTTGATCTTGACTATCGCCAGCATCTTTTCCAGAGCATTAACGGCGCCCTTTTCCTGCCAGAATCCCAGAAGGCCGCTGATTAAAACGATTGCAATAATAATAATGGCGTCTGCCGGGTCATGAAGAAAAGCAGAAAGCCCTGCCGCGAAAATCAAGGTCAGGATAATAGGACTTTTGAATTGGGCAATCAGCAGTGCCAGCGTGTCGGATCGTTTTGCTGGCTTCAGAAGGTTTGCACCATACTGTATCAGGCGTTGTTTTGCTTCCTCAGCGCTTAATCCTTCCATCTTCGCATTAAGCTGAGTCAATAAATCGGATTGGGGAACACCCCAATATTTAGGTGGCTGCTGGATCATATGGACCTATGTTAAAGAGACAGACGGACATTGTCAATAAAAATAAAAGGAGACATAAAAGTGAGACACCTTCATCCTCTGTGTCATTGCGATCCGACCCTTGGTTGGCGCGGCAATCCATTTCTTATTCCCCCTTTTTCAAAGGGGGATGGAGGGGGATTTTTTTATCTGTCATTACCCGGCAGGGAACCCTGGCGAATGCATGGGTATGCTGGGTGAATACAGTGCTGGCAAGGGTATGCGTAATTCGTCGATTACAATAGTTAAGAAAAAGATGCGGCCTCATTGTTTTTAATTGAGAAAAAATAGATTTATTATTTGTAGGACAAAGTTATTTCGACAGTATATTTTCTTAAAAATACGGATGTACACACTTCTTCCTCCTATTGTTTTTTTATTCAGACAACCCGTACATTACTTCACTCGATAATAGCCAAAAAAATCGCGGAACTCTGATTCAAAATATGTTACAAGTCTTGGGGTAGGTCGCAATTGTATGCCGGTAAAAAAAGAAAAGGAGGCAAAAAATGAATTCGACCGATAAACAGCACCGTTCTATTCTGCAAAGAATTGCCCAAAAAGTGATGCTGGAGAAAGGCTTGCTCCCGGAGTTTTCCGGTGAAGCACTTGCTGAACTGGAAAAGATTCTTACTCCGGCAACAATTGACGATGAACAGGTTCGTGACCTTAGGAATCTTTTATGGGCTTCAATTGATAATGATGATTCACGTGACTTGGATCAGCTCACTGTTGCCGAGGCGATGCAAGATGATGAAGTAAAGATTCTTGTTGCAGTGGCCGATGTCGACTCGATCGTTAAAAGCAAATCAGCGATTGATGCTCATGCACAACACAATACAACCTCTGTATATACAGCGGCTGAGATATTCCCGATGCTTCCCGAAAAACTTTCTACCAACTTCACATCATTAAATTTTAATGAGGATCGACCGGCAATCGTCATAGAGATGGTTATTGGTTTAGACGGTTCTCTTAAAGCGTCGGATATCTATAGGGCCCATGTCCGCAATCATGCAAAACTCGCGTATAATAGTGTTGCCGCGTGGCTGGAAGGGGGAAAAATTGTGCCTGAGGCTATTACTGCCGTAAATGGACTTGCTGATAATTTGCTCATGCAGGATAAGGTAGCACAAAGCATGAAAAGCCTCCGGCACACTCACGGAGCTCTGAGTCTTGAAACCATTGAGACGAAACCGATATTCAAAGGAGATGAAATCCGTGATCTCGAAGAAGTAAAAAAGAACCGCGCAAAGGACATTATTGAGGATTTCATGATAGGGGCAAACGGTGTGACAGCACGGTATCTCTCGTCAAAAAAAATCCCTTCTATACGCCGTGTAGTCCGCACCCCGAAAAGATGGGAACGAATTGTCGAACTTGCTGATGAACATGGGTTCAAGCTTCCTCATGATCCGGACGCAAAAGCGCTGGACGAGTTTTTGATAAAAGAGAAAGAAACAGATCCCCTGATATTTCCTGACCTATCGCTCTCAGTTATCAAGCTGATGGGCGCCGGTGAATACATTGCAGAACTTTCTGGAGACACTTCTCCGGGACACTTTGGTCTTGCTGTCCGAGATTACACGCATTCTACGGCCCCTAATCGTCGTTATATAGATCTTATCACAGAACGCTTAGTAAAGGCAGCCATAGAAGGAAAAACTTTGCCATATGGCAATAATGAACTAGAAGTTCTGGCTAAGCATTGCACAGAGGGAGAAGATGTTGCCAACAAAGTGGAACGACAGGTCAGTAAATCGGCTGCGGCAATTCTGTTAGAGTCCAGAATTGGTGAACAGTTCGATGCAATTGTAACCGGCGCGGCTTCCAAGGGCACGTGGGTCCGTATTCTTAATCCTCCCATCGAGGGAAAACTGGTATATGGTTTCGAAGGCATGGACGTAGGCTACAGGATTCGAGTGCAGCTGATACACACCGATGTGGAGCAGGGGTTCATAGATTTCAAGAGAATTGGCTGATCAATGCAGCAGATGTTGAGTTTAGGAAATACGCATATGAAAACTCGCTGTAGTTCGTTGCTATTCATTTTAGTGGCATTACTAATAACAGTTGGTTGTGCATATAATAAAACCATAGACGGGTTCAATGCTAATGAGTGGTTTGAAATGGGCCGTCAGGATAGTATTGATAATCGCTTGGACAACGCACTAGATGCATATAATAAAGCAATAGAACTCGACCCGAAAGTTGCAAAGACCTATATTAACCGTGGACGTACCTATTATTATCTTGGCAATTACAATCAGGCAATTGCGGATTACGATAAGGTCATTGAGCTCGACCCGAAAGATTCAGAGACCTATATTAACCGTGGACGCACCTATTATTATCTTGGCAATTACAATCAGGCAATTGCAGATTACGACAAGGTCATTGAGCTCGACCCAAAAGATTCAGATGCCTACGTTAACCGTGGAAATGCCTATGATCGCCTTGGCAACTACAAACGAGCCATTGCGGATTACGACAAAGCCATTGAGCTAAACCCGAAAAATACACATGCCCATATGAACCGGGGAGGTGCCTATGTTAAACTTGGCAACCACAATCAGGCCATTGCGGATTACGACAAAGCTATTGAACTAAACGCAGAATTTGCACTTGCCTATTATAACAGGGGACTTGCCTACAGTGCATTTGGAAACTACAATCAGGCCATTGCAAATTGGAAAATAGCAGCCAGACTAGGTCTTAAAGAGGCACAGGATTATTTAAAACAGCAGGGGATTGTTTGGTAAAATCATTTGCCATCTTTTTTTTAGATAATCACGGGTATGAACTCCAAAGCAAGCTTTGGCAACAGGTTCCGCAGTAAACTGCGGGATATTAAACCCTCCGCTACACGGGATAATTCGACCTGCAAGCTTCAGTACACTCTGTTTCTGAAGCTTGGGTCTCATTACAACTTACCAATTCCGCTACGTATCGCTTTCGGAATTGGAGTTTCAACAATAATGTGTAAACAGATAATCGACTTCTTCCTTGTTGTTTTTCTTATTTTATAAATTAATGCAACCTTCGAGTTCTTTGTAAGGGATCTTGTATTTCAATATGTGGTGACAAATGATAAGTATTTTATGCCCGACGGCAACCAGAGTCTTTTTCTTACCCTTTCTTCCCACAAGGCTCTGGTATTTTGCCCTCAAATGGGTGGCCTGGTTTGCCCGGAATACCCGACCGATTTGCTCCGGAATCAATGACCGTTTTGGAGCGGTATACTCATTTTCTCCTAAATGTATTTCTTATCTTTCACATTATGTGATTGGATAATACCATGTTCCAACAACGGCGGCGGGTAACGTGATGCCTTTAATTTGGTCTACAGAAATAGTTATATCACCTCCACTCTGCCCCGCTGTGACGTGAAAATCAGAACCGAGAGGAGGTGCAGCAGTAACAGAAGCAAAAACAGTCGGGGATAAAGGCACTGCACCGTTTACCAATGTTTGCGAAGCATAATAACCGCTTGCACGTCCTTTTACTTCCGCTATTGCCCCTTGCGCGGCGGCGATTCTCGATGAGTTCATCGTACTAAGGTACTTCGGAATAGCTACCGCAGCTAAAATTCCCAAAATAACCAACACCGCTTTCATTTCTAAACATTTTCCCCTCCTTCTTAACTTTAGTTAATTATAAATTTTTTGTTTACATTATTAATCATGGTTATTTCTTTGTAAACAATCATGTAAAAGCAAAAGCTATTCCGTTATCAGGAATATAAATATTTTTTTGCTTTTTTGACCTGCCCCAAATACTTATACTACAATTTAAGCTGGAGTTCATCCATTTTTTATTTCTCAATTCAGGTGCGCCTCTGGTGCTGGAGGACAGTAATTTAAAGAACTATGTGGCCTGAACGTGTTGTATTCCAATCGTCATTTTTTAATAAGAGTTTTCGCTTCTTTCAAGGTATAAAAAATCTCTCCATTGCCACATGAGTTATACCGCTTTCTCGTAGCCAGTTTTTAAGCCTAAAGAGATCATTCGTCATAGTAGTGAATGTCCTGATTTCCTTTTTCAGACCAGTTCCCATAATACAGGCCGTTATTGTTCTCTTATGAACATCCAGATAGTACCGACATAAATACATTATTCCTGCCCATACTCAAAGAAGCGCCTCTAGTAAATTGCTCATTTTCATTCTTGGTTGTGCCGACAGGTCGGAATGGGGGGTTCAATCGAAAATAATCAAAAATAGCTGAACTCCAGCTTGACATGTGGTACAAGTTTTGGGAGCAAGTCATACAAAGATAATGATTTATATTGACAGGTAAAGAAAAATAATGAAAATCAACAAAAAGATTCATAAGAAGCCGAAGAATTTATCCTTAAATAATTAAATTTAGGGGGGGTAAAAAGATGATACTACCTAAGTCTAAACTCACCAAGTTGGTTGGTTTAATAGCGCTTCCATTAGTTATAATTCAACTTACCAGTTGTGCTCACATGACGCCATTGACTGCAGCAGCCAAGGAAGGTGATGTCGCCACGATCAAGGAGCTTCTAAATAAAGGTGCTAAAATTGATGAGCCCAATTCAGGGAAATGGAGCGCAACACCATTATATTGGTCATTATTTAATTGTAAATTTGAGACAGCAGGGCTTTTATTAAAAAAAGGGGCCAATGCAAATTCAGCTGATTCCTTCGGGTTGGCACCCTTACAATTGGCAGTTTGTTGTAAGGATGTAGATCTTTCATTCATTGAGAATTTCATTCAAAAAGGAGCAGATGTCAATTATAAGAATACACCTGATGGTTGGAGAAGCTTACACTATGCAATTTCTTGTGGATCTGATGATGTGGCGAGATTGTTGATTGAAAAAGGTGCTGACGTAAATGCCATTGCTGATGACGGGACAACTCCCCTTATCCTTGCAGTAAAAAATGATGACGTGTTTATAGCAAAGCTTTTGCTGGAAAAAGGGGCAGACGTCAATTGGCGTGATATGAAGAAAAAAAGCGCTATGTCATATGCTAAAGGTCTTTTCTCTAAAAAGAAGAAAATGATTCAACTTTTGGAAAGTGCTGGGGGCAATTAATAAGTATTGATAATAATGAGTTAAAGATTCGTATAAAAGAGGAAAAAATTTTATCATATTCTTTCATGAATGAAGTTAAGAAATACATAACAGAATGAAAAGTATGAACCGGAATAAGATGTCCTGCACTATACTTGGGTTGACCGTTGCCTTGCAAATTCCTTTAGCAAATAAATCGTCAA
Organism: uncultured delta proteobacterium; assembly: GCA_963710995.1. GTDB lineage: Bacteria > Desulfobacterota > Syntrophia > Syntrophales > Smithellaceae > Smithella. The sequence goes on along the minus strand of CAVQCU010000247.1, from coordinate 14,403 downwards.
CCTCAACAAAGATGCAAGACTTCAATCTTAAAAATACTGATGTACATAGTTTGTCCTAGTTGTTTTTCTTATTTTCCCAATTCACTCAACAGTTCAATCTGTAATATTCAAAAAAACGGCTGAACTCTAACTTAACATGTGGTACAATTACCGTGGTGGGGCAAAACTTTAGACTGCCTTGCGGGCACTGCTCAACTGCCGCATTATGTGTTAATCCTAATGAATGGAGGATTTTATGATTAAGTACAGGTTTCTGCTTATTTTTTGTTTAGTTTTCGCTATGAGTGGTTGTGCTGGCAACAAAATGGCTCTCACCAAAGGCAAGTCCGACATTGATCTTACAAAAAAATCAATTGTTTTGCTTTCCGTCAGAATATCAAACCAATATAAACCAAAACGTCAGTTAGAATTGCTGAAAGCTGTTATTTGCCCGCAATCCGAACCAAACTGCAAGCACGATCTTCCTTCCCACTTCGAAAGTCCTTATAAACCTTATAAAAGAGAAAAAAATCGTTTCAATGAATATTTACTGAAGTATGAACTAGAGAGTGGCACATTTAATATTGATGGTTTCTATACGACTTACCGAATTCCTACGTTGATTTCTGGATTTGGTTTTGCCCCGTTAAATTTAAAAACAGAGATTAAACCAAATTCAATAAGTTACTTAGGGCATCTTGACATTACGCTCCGTGAGAAGAAAAGCGATGCCGAAATAAGCGCAGGAGGCTCGGTGCCTTTAATAGATCAATACATACCAGGTTTTTCTTCTGGAACATTTGATGTTGAAGTTGAAGATAAATTTGATGAGGATATGAAATCATTTATTTCTGAGTATCCCGCATTACAAAAAGTTAAGGTTGAGAAATCAATTCTTCCGCATTGGATAAGACCTGAAAAGGAGGGTGTTGTTGCACCTAAGGTTGAGGAACCTATTACTCCAAAGGAGGCTGTCGTTGCACCTAAGGTTGAGGAACCTGTTACTCCAAAGGAGGCTGTTGTTGCACCTAAGGTTGAGGAACCTATTACTCCTGTTGCTGACGCCAAAGTTAAGGAGCAAGCTACTTCCAATGAAGCCGTCACTGCCGCTGCCGCACCAGTTGTCAAAACTGAGAATCTTGCTCCAGTTGATATTAAACAAAATGAGACAAAATCTATCCCCGAAGAAGCTGTTCGAAATTTGGTAACTAAATGGTTAACCAGTTGGAAATCAGGCGATATGAAAACTTACCGCAGTTGTTATACGTCAGATTTCCAGTCAAAAGTAATGAACTTAGATGCCTGGGTTTCTCATAAAACCAATGTGCACCAGAAAAATAAAAAAATAAATATTAGCATTGATAAATTGCAAATATCAGCGGGTGCAAATACTGCCACGGCAGTATTTACTCAACATTACAGTTCAGCCATATTAAAATATTCAGGCAAAAAGAAATTGGAGTTAAGAAAAATAAACGACGAATGGAAAATATACAGAGAAATTATGTAACCATAATAAGTATAGTTCATAAGTATTAATTTACAAATCAGCTTTCAGTAAAAATTGCTTGTCATAAATAACAAAGAGCCCCTGTGTTGAATTGCGGCTAGTGTCTTAGTCTATACTCTTTCCATCCGTAATGCTCAAGCAGATTATTATGTAGAATGCTTTTATACAATTCAAAATCTTTTAGAGAAAGTAGATAAAGAATACTTGGATAAGCATACCGAACTTTGTAATTTTTTTCTCAAGGGAAGAAGACTGATAAGCGAAGATGATCGGCTACATTGGGAAAGAGAATTGAAAACTAAATAAAGATTATCTCAATAGTAAACCAAAAGTGACATAGGCGAAACCACTATAGCGGTAAACCTTTCCCCTGAAAAAGGTGTCAACAAGGCTATTTTCATTCTCCTTTGTGACAGAATACTGTCGTGTATGTTTCAACCAGTAATCATCGATTTTATTATTCTATTTATTTATGCACACCTTTCACCTATAGGACAAACCGCAATGCATTTAAAACAAGCATATTGAAATCCGATGAAGGATGCCTGATAAAGACTCATGAATCTGGGCTCTTTGAGCAATATTTTCTGCTCCTCCGGAGATTTACCTATGAATTGCCTTATATAACCAATTGCGCTGCCAATCCCATAAGGTTGCGAGGCCCGAAGACATTTTAGATTGTCCGTTTTACCTTCAACATCAAGGGCTTTTCCAGGACAGGCCTTGATACATAAATCGCAATCTATGCAAAGGTCTTTCTTAAAAGGCGGATCTGAAGCAAGAGGCAATTCCGTTAACAATCCCGTTAAGCTGAGGCGAGATCCGAAGGTCGGATGAATAACGAGATGATGCTTGCCGAAGACGCCAAGGCCTGCTGCAATTGCGGCATGACGAAGTGATATATCACCTAACAATCCCAATGCCGGCGCCTCCATATCCAAGGGATAGGACGATAATACGGGTGATGTTCTGGCCTTGTATTTTTTCTCGATAAATCTGGCAATGAGATAAAGATGATTTTTTGAGGTATCCATCACACCCATGCGGCCACTCATATTGATCCGGGGATTGTTGCTATCCAGAGCACCATCGATCATTCTATGTCCAAGAACGATGATAGATTTTGATTTTGGCAATATAGATCGTGGATCCGGTGATTTTTCTGATTTATAATCCTCTAAAGAGGTAAACCCAATCACATCCACACCCAAGTCCAGACCATATTTCCTGATTTCTTCCTTGCTCACGACGACCTCCTTTAATGTCTTCTTATTCCACTTTGAATTTTTCTAAAATGCCATTCAAGATTTTTTTATAAGACGCCACCTCTTTTGGGGTAAAACCCTCTTTTATTTTGCCGTTTACAGACCTGATGATCATCTGTGCCTTTTTTTCCTCCTCAAGACCTTCAGGAGTGATGCAGATCAGAATAGCCCTTCTATTTTCTGGAGGAACCCTCCGTTTAACAAGGCCGTTTTTTTCCAGACGATCAATCAGGCGTGTGACCGCAGAATTGTCAATATTGAAAACCTCTCCTATTTCAGACATCATGCACATATCTTTCTGTTTCAGGAAGAAAAGAGTTCCCGCTTGGGCGGTTGTCACCTTCAGTTCTGCTTTCGACAATGCAGCGTTCGTATAATGCATTAATGTCTGCTGGGCCATTGATGTGAGATAGATCAAACGGTCATCGTTTGTCATGGGACCTCCTTGTGGATATAATATTGACTAGTCTATATATGAGCAGTCAAGAATATCAAGAAATATTTTTGCTCATCGATATCTCATCTCTGGGATGCTAAGATTTTGCATCGGTAATTTCTCTTTAGAAGAATCATAAATCTTTAAAGGAAAGCAGATATTAGTTATCCTCAAATAAATTTTAAACCGGAAATTGATGATTCGTAGGCGGAGATGGTGCTTCCTGCGGATGGATGATCTTGAAAAATGTTAGTGTTTTTTTATTGATAACTTTCTGTAAGTGTTGGGTAGAATAATTTTACTGCTGTAGTAGATTTCAAGTGCTGATCCTCGATTAATTATCGAAACGTAACAGAAGGATTTGCATGTGCTACGAACAAATATATTCTTAAAAATAAAAAATTGTTTCCCTTTCGCATATTTTCATAAAAATACTGATGTACGTAGTTCTTTCTTGAAATCAAGTGTCAGGCAATTTCGATTTACCTATTTCCTTTTAAGCGGCAATCAATATTTAATTGACATACAGTGCATTTTTTATTTCACGGGCGTAACCAGAAACTATTTTTACCAGATAAGGATTATTTTTGTTTTCGTCAATCAGACGAACAACTGCGCTGCCGATGACGACGCCGTCGGCAAAGCGCGCAATTTCCCGCGCCTGTTGTGGCCTGGATATGCCAAAGCCTGCTGCTACCGGCAAGCTGGTTATTTTGCGGATTTTGTTGACTTCGGTTTTTATATCGTCAATTTTCGGCGCGGCAGTACCTGTAATGCCGGTGATGGAAATGTAATAGAGGAATCCCGTGGCTTGGGCGGCAATATTTGTTAATCTTTCTTTTCCGGTAGTGGGCGCGATAAGAGAAATGAAATCGATGCCAGCCGCGTCCGTATAAATTCTCAATTCCCTTGCTTCTTCATAGGGGAGATCAACTACCAAAACTCCATCTACTCCAGCTTTGCGGCCAGCCTGAGCAAACTTCTGCACTCCATAAGCAAAAATTGGATTAAAGTAACCAAACAGCACAATAGGAATTTCTGAAACTTTGCGCACTTCGGTGACTAAGTTCAATATGCTTTCCAGAGTAGTTCCGGCTTTTAAGGCGCGTTGCGATGCCGCCTGAATCACTGGCCCATCGGCTGTGGGATCGGAAAAAGGAACACCAATTTCCAGAATATCCACACCCGCTTTTTCCAAACCAAAGATTAATTTCTTTGTGACGCTAAGCGACGGATCGCCCGCCGTCAAATAAACAATCAAAGCTATTTCTTTTTTTTCTCGTAAAGATTCAAACTTATCTTCAATTCGTCCCATAACTTTCCTCATTTCTTTTTTGATGATACCCTCCTTTTCTAAAGGAGGGTTAGAAACTTTTATTTTTTGTGCTCACTATCCCGCGTCGCTTCGCTCCTGGGACAATTCAACTTTCGCTTCAAACTTCGTAATACTTGTTTTACCACGGCGCTACGCGCCTGGTATAATTCGTCCAGCAAGCTTCAGTGCACTTTGTTTCTGAAGCTTGGGTCTCATTATCAGCGAGTTTCATTGAATCCCCCTTTAATAAGGGGGGGATTTATCCATACAGAAACATTAAAGTGCATCCGTTTCAATAATTGTCTGCGCGTCTTTATCGCCGCGTCCTGAAAGACAAATCAAAATAATTTTATTTTTAGCCATTTGGGGCGCCATCTTCATCACATAGGCGATCGCGTGCGCGCTCTCCAGCGCGGGAATGATGCCCTCTTTTCGGGATAAAAAGGAAAAAGCCGCAATTGCTTCTTTGTCCGTGATCGTGACGTATTTTACTCTTTTTGTTGCATGAAAATAGGCGTGCTCCGGGCCGACTCCGGGATAATCCAGGCCCGCCGCGATCGAATAAGCGTCGCGCACCTGTCCGTGCTCATCCTGCAAGAGATAAGTTTTATTTCCGTGCAGAACGCCAACCTTGCCGCCGTTGATGCTGGCCGAATGTTCGGAGGTATGCAAACCATGACCAGCCGCTTCCACGCCGTACATGGCTACATTCTTTTCATCACGGAAGGGATAGAAAGTTCCCATGGCGTTACTGCCTCCGCCCACGCAGGCAATCAAAACATCGGGATTTCTACCTTCCAATTTCTGGATTTGCTTGTTTGTCTCGCGTCCGATGACCGATTGAAAGTTGCGTACCATCTGCGGATATGGATGCGGCCCGGCGGTTGTGCCGATAATATAAAAGGTATCACGGACACTGGATACCCAGTAACGCATAGCTTCATTCATGGCATCCTTGAGAGTGGCGGTGCCGCTTTTCACGGGCACAACTTCCGCACCTAAAATTTTCATGCGGAAAACATTGGGCGCCTGACGGCGAATATCCTCTTCGCCCATAAATATTTTGCATTCCATGCCAAAGAGCGCCGCCACGGTGGCCGTGGCCACACCATGCTGACCCGCGCCGGTTTCAGCGATGACTTTTTTCTTACCCATCCTGCGAGCCAATAGCGCCTGCCCCAGCGTGTTGTTTATTTTGTGGGAGCCGGTATGATTTAAATCTTCGCGTTTTAGATATATTTTTGCTCCACGTAAAGATTCGGACATCCGGCGGGCATAATAAAGAGGCGTGGGACGTCCGGAATATTCCCGCTGATACCATTCAAACTCTTTTTGGAATGTTTTATCTTTTTGGGTAATCCGGTATGCTTTTTCCAGTTCGATTAAAGCGGGCATCAACGTTTCGGCGGCATATCGTCCGCCGAAAATTCCGAAGTGCCCGTATTGGTCAGGTTGAGTTTTCATCATATTCCCCTCTTTGTAAAAATTAATAGTGCATTGTCCGGCAGAGAATCTGCCGCTCGAACAATATCAAATATTCGTGCCAATTTTGCGTGATCTTTTTTACCCGGCTCGGATTCCACGCTGCTGTTGATATCCAGAGCCGCCGGAGTTACTGTTTGCAGCGCTTCTGCAATATTTTCCTCGTTGAGACCACCGGAAAGGATCAGCGGCTTTTTATTCTTGGTACGGCAGGCCAACTTCCAGTTAGCTTTCCTGCCGGTACCGCCATAAAGTCCGGCATGACGGCTGTCCACCAATATAGCCGCGACGTCGTAGCTATAAGCATGATTCAAATCATTGTCATTTTTTAACTCGACGGCCTTAATAATCTGGAATGCCGGAAATTCCCGGCAGAACTCCGGTGATTCGTCACCGTGCAATTGAATCATGTTGAGTCCGCAATATTTCATCACTCTTTTTATCTCCGCGACTTTTTCGTTTACAAACACACCGACCTTCACCAACTCATCCGGCAAGAAACTAACGATTTTTCGGGCGTCTTCCGGTTTGATATAGCGCAGTGAAGGCGGATAAAAGATAAAGCCCAGCGCCGCCGCGCCGCACCCGGCCGCGTACAGAGCATCTTCTTCATTAGTTATTCCGCAGACTTTAACTTGAGTCACTTTATTTTCCCCCTTTGAACGTCCGCAGTTTTTTGGCGATATCCGGCGCCGTGATCAGCGCCTCGCCGATTAAAAAAGCATGGATGTCTGCTTGCATCAATGATTCTATGTCCGCTCTGGTGATAATACCGCTTTCGGCCACAACAATAAAACCTTCGGGAATTCGCGCTTGGAGCTTCCGGCTGGTTTCGATATCGGTGACAAATGTATCCAGATTCCGGTTATTGATTCCAATAATCTCAGCATCAGCGGCCAGCGCCAAATATAATTCTTCTTCCGTGTGGACTTCCACCAGGGAACTCAAGCCAAGCTCTTTGGACAATAAGATAAATTCTGTAAGCTTTTTTCCTAAAACGTGAACGATCAGCAAAATGGCATCCGCGCCGATTGCCCTGGTTTCATAAATCTGTAAAGGGTCAATAATAAAATCTTTGCGCAAAAGCGGTAGCTTCACCTTTTGCCTGATTTGCGTCAGATAATTTTTATGCCCCGCGAAATATTTTTCATCGGTAAGCACGGAAATCGCGGCCGCGCCATTTTCCTCATAAACGCCGGCAATTCTGACCGGATCGAAATCCGCAACAAATTTATCGCGCGATGGCGACGCACATTTCACTTCCGCAATAATGTTGCAGTCCTCCGAGATTAGCGCCTGCCGTAAATTCAGGCACGGCTCAAGCTGGGCGATTATTTTTTCCAAAGCGGATATAGTTGTCTGCTTTTTCAATTGCTCCACTTCATCTTTTTTCGTTTTAATAATTTTATTGAGAATCATATTGTTCCCTGCATGTTTTGTCATGGCGAGGAGTGTAATGACAAATCCATCTCTTAATAATTCATGAGATTGCCACGTTCACTGTTGTGAACTCGCAATGACAAATTTAACTATTGCTCATTTCAATAAGTGATTGCAACTTCTTTACTGCCGCGCCGCTGTCAATGCAATCGGCCGCGACCTTTATTCCGTCTTTGATATCTTGCGCTTTTTCTCCGGCAATAATCGCCAAAGCCGCGTTAATCAAAATAACGTTGCGGCAGGCTCCGTTTTTCCCGGAAAGAACATTTTTAGTAATCTCAGCATTCACGGCAGGATCGCCGCCTCGAATGGCTTCCAACGGATCGATCCTACCGAAATAATCCATCGGATTGATATTATATGTTCGCACAATTCCATCTTTGAGTTCCGCCACACGTGTTTCGCCTGTTATTGTGACCTCGTCCAAGCCATCCAGCCCGTGAACAACAAAGGCTCTTTTTGTCCCCATATTTTTTAATACATCGGCGAACATTTCGGTGAGCTTCGGGTCATAAACCCCGAGAAGCTGCGCGTTTGCTCCTGCGGGATTGGTAAGCGGCCCCAGCATATTGAATATTGTGCGGATGCCGATTTCGCGCCTAGGGCCGATCGCGTATTTCATAGCGCCGTGTAGTTTTGGTGCGAAGAGAAATCCGATGCCGATTTGCTGAATGCATTCTTCCACAATTTCCTGATTGGCGCTGATATTGACACCCAAAGCTTCCAAAACATCGGCGCTGCCGCACCCGCTGGAAACCGCGCGATTGCCGTGCTTGGCTATAACAATACCCGCCGCTGCAACCACAAAAGCCGCAGTTGTCGATATATTAAAGGTGTTGAGTTTATCGCCCCCTGTTCCACATGTATCCACTATTGTTGTCACGCAGGCATTGACGCGTGTCGCTTTCTGGCGCATGATGCGCGCCGCGCCGGTGACTTCTTCCACCGTTTCACCTTTCATCCGCAGCGCCGTAATCAAAGCGGCAATTTGCGTGGACGTGGCAATTCCTTCCATAATCTCATCCATTGCCGCCATCATCTCCGCTTCGCGCAGATCAATATTTTTAACGATTTTTTCAATTGCTTCTTTAATCATGACAAGTGCTCCTTTCGCCCTGTGTATTTCAAAAAGTTTCTTATAATGCGTTTGCCCTGCGGTGTCAGCACGGATTCAGGATGAAACTGAATGCCTTCCACCGGATATTCCCTGTGCCGCAATCCCATAATTTCGCCTTCCGCCGTTTCCGCGCTGATCTCAAAACAGGTAGGTAATGTTTCTCTGGCAACAAGCAGTGAATGATAACGGCCGGCGGTAAAAGGATTGGGAAGCCCAGCAAATATTGTTTTGCCGTCATTGATAATTGATGAAGTTTTCCCGTGCATAATGCGCCCTGCGCGCGCGACTTCCGCTCCGAAAGCGTAACCAATGGATTGATGACCCAGACATATTCCCATAATCGGCACATCTTTATAAAATTCGTGGACAACATCAACCGTTATTCCCGCCTCGCGCGGCGTGCAGGGGCCCGGAGAAAGAAAAATAGCCGCAGGTTTCAGACGTCTTATTTCTTCCATCTTTATTTTGTCATTACGATACACTTCCACCTTCTCTCCCATTTGCCCCAGATACTGGACGATGTTGAATGTAAAGGAATCATAATTATCAATCATTAGGATCATGATTTTTTCTCCTATCCCCGATAAACGGGATAAGTGCGTTAAAGAAATTATTTTCTGCCACTCTTTTCAGTACCCCCTCGCGGGGTAGAAAAGCGCAGAAAATAATTTCTAACTTACTAATTGCCGTTTTTAATTTCAAAGCCGCTTGCCGCCAGACATACGGCCTGCAACATACCCCGTGATTTGTTGAGCGATTCCTGATGTTCCGATTCGGGAATGGAGTCATACACAATGCCTGCTCCCGCCTGAACATTAATTTTGCCATTTTTTAAAACCATAGTCCGGATTGTGATGCACAAATCCATATTGCCGCTAAAGCTGAAATAACCTACCGCACCCCCGTAAGGCCCTCTTTTGACTTTTTCCAATTCACTGATAATTTCCATGGCCCGAACTTTAGGCGCGCCGGTTAACGTTCCCGCCGGAAATGTCGCCGCCAGAACATCAAAGGCATCTTTTCCTTTGGCCAACTGCGCGCGCACATTGGACACCAGATGCATCACGTGCGAATATTTTTCCACAACCATATATTGATTCACCTGAACGCTGCCGGTTTGAGCCACACGCCCCAGATCATTGCGCCCCAGATCAACCAGCATAACGTGTTCCGCCCGTTCTTTTTCATCGGAGAGCAATTCATTGGATAACGCGCGGTCTTCCTGCTCGGTCTTGCCTCTTGGTCTTGTCCCGGCAATGGGACGCAATTCCATAGTTTCTTCCTCTTTGCGCACCATAACTTCCGGCGAAGAACCAATCAAGGTAAGATCATCCAGCTTGAGAAAAAACAAATAAGGAGAGGGATTAACGAAACGCAGCGCCCGGTAGAGATCAATCGGATTGGAGCGACAATCAGTCTCAAAGCGTTGAGAGAGAACCACTTGAATGATATCTCCCGCGACAATGTACTCCTTGGCTTTCTCAATGGCGGCTTTATACTGTTCCGGCGTCATGTTGGATTCAAAGTTTACTTCACTTCCCGTGGCAGATGCTGTTTTATGAGACGCCGCCTCTGTAATCGTTTCGATCATCGCTTCGATCTTTTTGCATGACGCCGCATAACTCTCTTCCAGTGAATCTGTATCCTCCGTATAGGCGCAGGCAACCACTTTGATCGTATGGCGCACGTTATCAAAAATCATCAAGGAATCACTGATGACAAAAACAGCCTCATCCAGATTCAGATCATCCGGCGGGCTGGGCGGGAGTTTTTCAAAATAACGCACCATTTCATAACCAAGGAAGCCAACAGCGCCGCCGTAAAACCGGGGCAGGCCGGGGATAGCAATAGGCTTATAGCGATCAAGCAAATCGCGAAGTCCACTCAGCGGATTGCCCTTGTGCTCGCGGGTTGTGATTCTTCCCTTTTCTTCGATAATGATTTTATCGCCATGAACTTTAAACACAACTCCGGCGTCCGTCCCTAAAAATGAATATCGGCCCCACTTTTCGCCGCCTTCCACACTTTCCAGAAGATAAACGTGATCTTTATTTTGGAGTTTCATTAAAACGGAAACCGGCGTTTCCAAATCGGCTAATATTTCCTGATAGACCGGAATTAGATTTCCACTTTGAGCTAACTTTTCGAATTCTGCAAAACTTGGTTCGTACATAATATTTACTCCTCAATATGTCGTTCTTGATCCCGACATGCTTCGCATGCGGGATTGTTCCACTTATGCTTCAAACTGCACTCCGTTTGTTTTCAGCGACTGTAAAATCCCACGTTGCTTCGCTCCTGGGATAATTCGACCAGCAAGCTTCAGTGCACTTCATTTCTGAAGCTTGGGTCTCATTAAAAATAAAAGGCCGTGATTTTTTTATCACGGCCTTAATAGATTGCTAAAAATAAAAAAACCGTGAAGATCCAAGAGGTTCTCCACGGCTTTGACTTTAATTATAAAAAAAGATCAGCGGCGGATAAGCCTCCTTGAAAGGTTCCACCACCAATTATTCAATGATAATATTTTAACTGCTTTTTGCATAACACCCTTTCATTTTTCGTTATTTACAAGTTATATAGCAACAAGATAATATTCTGTCAATATATTTTTAATGAGCCCCCAGTTTCAGAAACAAAGTGCACTGAAACTGGATGGGCGAATTATCCCGATAACATAGTTATCGGGATTAATGACACCTTATTGAAAGCGCAGCGCTCTGAAATTTGTTGGACGAATTATCCCGCTATGCAGAGGTAATGAGACTCAGTTTTTAGGAGCCTACTGGCGAACTGAAAACTGTAAGTCGTAATGAGACTAGAACTTCAAAAGCAAATAACCTAAAGGTCACTATAAGCGCATTGAAGTTTTTTAGCCGAATTAATGACACTCGCTGACTATAGGAAGCGCAAGTGGAATTATCCTGTATGCAAAGCATACAGTGGTATCCAATGGCCAAAGACTACTGGGAATTATCTCGATAGCGAAGCGTATCGGGATTGTGTAATTTTAGCAACATAACTCTCTGTTAGATCGAGTTCTTTTAACTCGATCCCTGAAAAGGCAGCGGCACTTGTATCAAGGAAGCGAAACAACGGCGGCAGTTCTTTTGTTGCAGAGAACAGGCACGGCAGGCGTCCAGATCAATCCCGCGAGAGGTCGCATTATTGTAGGGAGCCTCCGGCTCCTGCCGGAGGGGGTTCCACTGAAATAGCCATATTTTGCACACCAGACATTTTCCCTCGATTGTTTTTCGTGGGAAATTAAATCGTTCCTGGCATCAAGATTATTGTGAGATATTTTTTTCATTAGGACAAAGATATGAGACAATCGCGATAAATGTCAACATAAGATTGTTAATCCTGCTTGACACTAGATTGCATATTTTTATATAAGCTTCGTACCATTTCGTTTTCTTTGGCTAACTTTGTTGGCTACGTCGTTATCCTTTGAAAACAAAATGGTATCAGAAAAAATTATTAAAGTAACTTCGGAAAAGTTTATGGATTTATTTAATTCCGCTTTAGCTATTATTAAGAGCATCAGAATTCAGGATATTCTGGATGTGATGATCATTGCCCTCATGATTTTCGCCCTTTTGACCTGGTTCAAAACAAGAGCTTCCCGCTTCGTGCTCATCGGCATAATACTTCTAGGCGGTGTCTATATTGCAGCCCGTTTCTTTCAGCTTTATCTCACCACTATCGTTCTGCAAAGTTTTTTTGCCATCTTGCTTTTTGTTTTAGTCGTCATCTTTCAGGAAGACTTGCGCGGTTTTTTTGAGAGACTGGCCATGCTGGGAAACATCGGGAAAAAATTCCAGTCTCTGTCAGAACTGAAAGGAACAGCGGAAATAATTGCGCAAACGGCGGCAACTTTGGCCAAAAAACGCATTGGCGCTTTAATTGTTCTGCAAGGAAATGATCCTCTGGAGAGGCATATCAACGGCGGAACAAGTTTAGACGGACTTGTCAGCGAACCGCTTTTAGAAAGTCTTTTCGATCCTCATTCCATCGGTCACGATGGGGCCGTGATAATTAACGGCAACCGCATTGCAAAGTTTGGCTGTCACCTGCCGCTTTCTATAAACACATCAAAATATGGCAATATCGGGTTACGCCATACGGCTGCGCTTGGTCTTTCAGAACGATCTGACGCCATATGTATCGTGGTTTCAGAAGAAAAAGGAACTATATCACTGGCCTCTTTGGAAACACTCACGGCGATTCAAAATGCCGCTGCCCTGCATGAGGCATTGGAGCAATTTTATATTCGCAACACGCCGGGGAAAAAATCACATCCTTCCGTTAACTGGCTCAAAGAAAATACGTGGGGAAAAATTATTGCCTTAGGTCTGGCTTGTATTTTATGGGTCGCCTTTGGCTACCAGAGGGAAATTATCCGCCGCGATTTCATAATTCCCATTGAATATAAAAATGTTCCGCAAGCTTGGCAGATTGATGAACCGCAAGTAACCGAAGCAAAGGTTATCCTTCAGGGACCACAGCAGGCATTTCGTCTTCTTGACGAACATTCGCTGAAATTATCGCTGGATTTATCTACCGTTATAGAAAAAAAGCACGAATTTACCTTAAGCAAGGATATGGTTAATGCGCCATCAAATTTGCCGGTTGCCGATATTATCCCCGCGAAAATTCACGTTTATGCTTCTAAATCTATTATCTGGACTTTCCCTGTTCATATAAACACACAAAACTCTTTGGCGGAACATCTTTCCTTGCAAAGAATGAGCATTTCTCCATCAAAAGTACGGGTTTTAATCAGGTCCAATATTAAACCCGAACAAATTAAAATCGAAACAGAACCGATTGACTTGCAGAAAATATTTTTTACTACGACGCTGAATACGAAAATTGTGCTTCCTTCCGGTGTTTCTTTTCCGGATGGAAAATCACCTGCCGCCCGCGTAATTATAAAAGTAAAAAAGAAAGCATCTTCTCCGTGAGGTAAATATGCGTTCTAAATTACAGAAAAGATCGAAAAAAACAGGCCTTTCTCCAGGCGGCTTAATTCACGTTGGTAAAAGTATTGCATTAAATAGAAAAATGTGATGAAGTTATTGTAAATTGGATTATTTAACACTGCGCTAGGAGCGTAGGGTGGTAATTCTATCCCGATACGTTTCGCTATCGGGATTAATTTCCAATAGTTTTCGGCTATTGGATAATTCGGCTAAAAAACTTCAATACGCTTTGCTTTTGAAGTTTTAGTCTCATTAAAAATCAGGAGGCGTTTAATATGGGAGTTTTTGTAGCGAGTGATATAGTGGAAGTTGCCATCAGAATTGAAGAAAATGGCATTAATTTTTATAAATTTGCCGAACAGATCGCCAAACAGGAAGAAGCAAAAAAACTTTTTGCCCATCTGGCGGAAGCGGAAGTTGCTCATAAAAAAACTTTTGAAGGAATATTCGCGAAAATGGAAAAATACAATCCGCCGGAGAGCTACGTGGGAGAATACAGCACCTATTTGCGCTCTTATGTTGATAATAATATAATTTTTACTAAAGAAGCCATGGACAAAGAACTTTCTAGTATAAAAGATACCATTGCTGCCTTTGATTTTGCGATGCAGCGCGAACTGGATTCCATATTGTATTATCACGAGATCAAGAATCTCGTTCCCGCAGCACAGCATGAGACCATAGAAAAGATTATCGAAGAGGAGAGAAAGCATTACGCCGCCCTAGTCGATATGAAAAAACGTTACACATCCTGCTGATGATCCAACTTAACTGACTATTAAAAAAAAGCCTCCCTGAAGGGCGGCTTTTTTAAGTTTATCCGATTGATGCCTACTTCTCTCTCCTTCACAAAGTCTCAGTATCAGTTAGTTGT
>CAVQCU010000246.1:0-32789 GCA_963710995.1 uncultured delta proteobacterium | reverse complement strand
TTCGACTAACGCTTCAAACTTCACTTCGTTCGTTTTCAGCGAGTCTCATTAAAAATAAGGGCAGGGAAAACGTTCCCTCTGCCCGGCAAACATGACCTAAACTTCAGGTCCATACTGCAAGGTTGGCTTTAGTGAGTGCCGATATGAATCCAGCCGTTAGCTCTAACCGCAAACCCCGAAATATAAAGAGATCTGAGTATGCCTGCATTAGTGCTGTCCAATGACCTTGAACGGTCGAGAACTACGTCAGCCGTCAATAAGCCAATGCAGATTGCTAAAGCGCCTTGACCAGCGGGATCATCATTTGCATTACCGGTCCCTATACCTATATGCACAAAAGTGGGACTCAGAGTGTTAGCCGCATAGGTAGCAAACATCTGCGCATCTGCTGAAAGAGGAATCACTTTAGAGTCTACGGTAGCCACTTCAATGGAGACGCTGCCGGCAAGCGTTAGGCCGGTAATCGCGAAGTTCCTCCAGCCCCTATAACCGGCAGTGTTCATGCCGCCGACGCCGTCAGAGTCACCCCAGGACAGAGTGAACGGCTTCTTCGTGTCAACTCTCACATTAAGGTCAAAGACCACACCTTGGGTAGATGCCGAGGGCGTATGGATTTTCACACTGCCATTAATATCAATCTCTAGGCCGCCCAGGAAAACAGAACCGAGAACCTGATTTAGATCATCTTTTCTATTGCCGAGTGCCACGTCGGTATTCAGGGAGTCCATACTGACATCCAGGTTGTCAAATCCCATGCGGACAAAGACTGTGCCAACCGGAAGAAGGTTAATACCACCAATGTTGCCGGTCTGAGTCTCCACGTCAACTGTTGCCCTACCATTAATCGCCAAGTTATTAATGGCCAGGTTCCTCAAGCCCACAAAACCGGCAGTGGTCGTGCCGCCGACGCCGTCAGAGTCACCCCAGGACAGGGTGTTCAAGGTCAACGAGGGAACATTTAAGCCAAAGTCAAGGGCCGTCGCTGCGTTCTTGTCTGCGGGATTATAGATGTCCAGATGACCGCCAATATTTGTCAGCGCCAATTCCTTCATGTAGAGCGTGCCAAGAACATACTTGGTGCCGGAAAAATCCTTCTTATCGCCGAGCACCACGGTCGTATCCAGGGACGACATACCTACATTCAGGTTATGAATTCCCATGTGGATAAATTTTGTTACGCTGAGTTCCTGTTTACCGCCGATGTCATCCGTCGCCACTTCAATAGAAAGGGGACCACCGGACACAGTCACGCCGTAGATATTCGTGTCTTTTAAGCCCACATAACCAGCTTTGCCTGTGTTATCCGCATCGTCGTGGTAGCAACCGTCAGCGTCTCCCCAGGACAGGGTTGCGAGGCCAATGCGGTCAATCGTTACATCGACGTTGACATCAATGCCCATCTGACCGTCAGTTTTGTACAGTGTAACATAGCTGGACCCGTTAGACTTCACGCTCAGACCGTCCAGATGGAGGGAACCTAGAATCTGATCCTGGCCGGCGATTGCAACAGCCTTGGAACCCAGGTTCACTTTGATATCCATGGAATCCAATCCGACTTCCTGCGATCCCAGGCCGATCCTGACATATGTTGCGCCGAGAGGGGCATAGAGGCCGTTGCTTTCTCCCGCTTCAACTGTCACCGGGGAAGATGCAGCCGGAGCTTCATACAGGTTCTGCATCTGCAGCCAATTATATTCGTAGTTGTAGTCATCGTGGACGGGGGAAAAACCACCCGCGATCGTGGAGAGCTCCCCTTCGGTCGGTATCGCGGCGTACCTGTCAACCGCCTCCGCCTCATTGCACCAGGACTCGTCGTACGCAGTAGTAGTAGCCGGCTGCCCCATCAGGGAGGCGTTCGCCCGGGCAAGTTCGCACTCATTTACCTTTCGAAAATCCGCAAAAGCAGGGGAAAGGAAGACGAAGCACAGAACCGCTATGACCGGCAAGAAATATGGCAAGAAGTGTTGTTTTATCCGCACTTTAATCTACCCCGTCCGCACAAAACCCTGCCGCCTCTGCGACGGCGCTTGGGTTTGAGACCGGCTTCTCAGATACGGATACGTTCATCCGGTCATGTTCGTCCTTAATGACCTTCTTGAGTCCCGCAAATGCCGGGCATCAGGAGGACAAAATATGTCTATAGATACCCCAAAATTTTTTACAGGAGAAAGGCGCAATTGTAAATACTACTTTAGAATGATTTCATGCTCTTTCGGCGGAAAAAAACTTCTTGCAGCGAAGGATTATGCCCCCCCGGAGATTTTCACATTGAGAGATGGTGGACATTGATGCCGTCAATGGCGATAGGCCCGAAATTATTTACGTATCGGAGACTTTCAGTACCCCTATGGTGAGGCGGGCAAGGCCACTCGTAAAGATGGTGACTCCGGCCTGTCCGGTAACATTGGCTAGTTCCGCGTCCGTCAGATTAACCAATCCCGCCGCCACTGATTGCGCGGCCGCCAGAAGAGCGGCAAGAAGGACTGCGACAAATGCGACACAACCGTTGGGGCGACGATGACTAAAAAAAACGAGCATCGTCGCTCCGCTTCTCAGCATCACCCGAAGCGCCTTTTGTCCAAGGTATAGGAATAGGATGGCTGGATACGGCTCTAATAATAGGGGACATCATTCCATCATGGTCGTGCGTGATGCCTGGTGGAGCCCCCTCCGGCAGGAGCCGGAGGTTCCCTACAATAACGCGACCTCCCGCGGGTTACACCGCATTCCTCTCCCGGCTGAAGCCGGGTGATTCCAAACCGCGGGATTGAAAAAAGTCATAGGACGGCGTCTCTTAATGCGTTTTTACCGAGGTGATGCTGCCCGTTGTGTTCGAATTCCACCCTCCAAAAATGAAATTAAACGTTCCCTGGCCTTTGATGTTCAGGCCCACGAAGTTAGTCTCCTTGCTCTCCGACGGGGAAAAAACAGCGTCCCCTGTGCCAGTTCCACAGGCCTGACACGTTTCCGGGCTGACCACGCCTTTTTCAACGCCGACGATCTGGTCTTGGAGGGACGCACCTGTCACGGAGGCATTCGCCTGGGCCAGCTCCGCCTCATCGACCTTCTTCATATCTGCAAAAGCCGGGGCAAGGAGGACGAAGCACAGAACCGCGATGACCGGCATGAAACATGGCAGGAAGTATTTTTTTATCCGCATTTTCATCTCCCCTGTCCGCACAGGACCCTGCTCCAGGACGGCGTCTCTTAACGCAATTTGACAGTGGTGAGGATGCCCACATAGTTCGGATTGTAAGCGCCGTAATTGTACGTCCCCGTCTCCGGACCCGAGCTGTGCACGTTCAGGCTGAAGCCCTCACTGGCATTGCTGTCCGACGGGAAAAAGACCGGTAACGTTTTGTCGAAGGTTCCATCGACCGATACCGCGCCGGCGTTCCAGTCTTTGTCGGACGCACCTGTCACGGAGGCATTCGTCCGGGCCAGCTCCGCCTCATCGACCTTCTTCATTTCGGCAAAGGCCGGGGAAAGGAAGACGAAGCACAGAATCGCGATGACCGGCAAGAAACATGGCAGGAAGTATTTTTTTATCCACATTTTCATCTCCCCTGTCCGCACATAACCCTACTCCCTCTAAGGCGGCGCTTAGGAGACCGGCGTCCCTGTCACGAATACGTTCATCCGGCCGCATCATTTCGCCCCTAGTGAGTCCCGTAAATACCGGGTAGGACGAAATAATACACGTAAGTTGTTGTAAATGTTACGGGAGAAAGGCACACTTGTAAATACTACTTTAGGATGATTTTAAGCTATTCCGCGGTAGAAGTAGAAAATACTCCTTTCGGCGTAGGATTATGACCCCCCGGAGATTTTCACATTGAGATGGTGGACGTTGATGCCGTCAATGGCTATGGGCCCGAAATCATTTCCGCCGAAGGTCACGTTTTCTACTCGCAGGCTTCCCTGCATGGGCAAGTTGAGATTAAGCGAGGTAGTGCCCCCCGTGTCCGTGCTTACGTCGATCGTGGCGGGATTGCCGGTGCCGATGTTGCCGATACGGAAGACATTGTTGGTTCCCGTAAATACCCACGTGGCCGGATTGGAGGGATCGTCGGCTGTGCCAGTCGCTGCTCCCATGAGATGAATACCCGTCAGAGTCAGAGTGCCTGTTGTGTCTGGTAAGACCGGTGTCGTAGTGTAGGTGTACCGGAATGCCTGGGCGTATACAATCGTACTGTAATCAAAATCAATGCCCGATGTGCCGTTGGCGTGGGCGCTGAAGCGCAGCATTGAAGGTCCCATACTCAAGGCGTCCAGATTAAGGCTCCCGAGGGACTGGTTGCAGAAGACGAGATCCCCGACAGAGTACCACCGGGGCGATACCTGTGTGGAATCCTGGACGGCAACGAGGGTCTGGTATGTAGGAATATAGTCAGGATCACCGGGGAGGTTGCCGTTCATATCCGCGATAAGATTGGTACCGACGTCGATGGTTACGGGTTCAAAGACAAAATTGGTAAAATTATATGGTGTACTGAAATTAAAATACCCGCCTTTGCCGTCGTCCACGACAAAATTGTGAAATTCCAGCCAATTAACTGTTGAACTATCGGAGATTGCAATGACATCTGCGGTGAGGCGGCCTGAGCCGTTAATCCAGATGGTGACTCCGGCCTGTCCGGTAACATTGGCCAGTTCCACATCCGTCAAATTAACCAATCCCGCCGCCCAGGACGGCGCGGCCGAAAGTAGTGCGGCAAGAAGGAACAGAACTGCGACAAACGCGGCACGGCTGCTGGGGCAACGATGACGATATAAAAAACGCCGATCCGCGCTCCGCTTCCGGCCGGGACACGAAGCGCCTCTCGTTAAAGGGATAAAAATATGATTGCTTGCTGCTGCTCTCATAAGAAGTGATGTTCCTTCCGTCATCGTCGTGTGTCAAACTGATGTCTGATAAAAAAAGCTCCGGGACGGGACGGTGTCTCTTAACGCGTTTTGACCGAGGTGATGCTGCCCGTTGTCGAACCCGACCCTCCATAATAGAACTGAAACGTTGGCTGGCCGGTGATGTTCAGGCCGATCGAATCCGTGGTCTTGCTCACCGATGATGTGGAAAAAACGGCGTCCTTGTTTAAGATTTCACTGACCTGCAACGTTTCCGGGTTAACCTCGACTTGTGCAACGCCAACGACAGGGTCTTTGACGGATGCCCCCGTCACGGACGCATTTGCCCGGGCCAGCTCCGACTCATCAACCTTTTTCATGTCCGCAAAGGCCGGGGAGACGAGGATCGCGCCAAATAGGAGGACAGCGCAAATAATCAATGGACCGTTGTGTTCTTTCATTTCGGTTTCCTTCCGTTGCGGCATCCAGGTTCGTCTGCCGCATTCGTGAAAATCAAGAGAATCCACCGGGCGGCGCATTGCTGCCGCCCGGTGGATCTCTTCTGCTGTGGTGATCAGCAGATTGCGATATTATACCACCATCTCAATCTTAGTGCGCGCTGATAGTAACCCAGCTAGCCGGTATGAAACCAGCAGTACCAAAAGTACCAGAAGTAGCCGGAATTGTAGCAGTAAAGTTACTAATATAGATCCTACCCAGCTCACCGCTTACTGCGCCCGCTACGGGTGTCAACTGCTTATTATTAGCTAACATCGCTGTTGCTGTCATTGTGCCGATGTTTACCGATCCCGACAGAGCAATATCAACACCGGTTAAACCAAGTACGCCCTCAGCATAGAAAACTGAATTCAAAGTATCTTTCAGATCTATAGGATTAGCTAACAAGTAACCGATAACGGCGTTAACTTCCGTTGAGCCGAGATAGCTCGCAGAAGCGGGATTTATTGCTGCCATTAAAGCATTAAAGGCATTGGTTCTATTCGCAGCGACAGGAGAAACAAGACCGGCAAAGGCTGGATTAAGTGCTGTTGTTAGATATCCAGCGTTTGCAGTCGCGACATTGATCGATATAATTGCATTGGCTTTAACAGCTAACACATCCACATTTGCAAGACCGACATAACCTGCGTTTGCTGCTGAATTAAAGCTTCCATTAAGACCATCAGTGTCACCCCAAGATATGGCGTCGAAGTGTACGGAATCGAGTAAATTACCGCCAGTGCTACCGTATTATTCAATACAATCTTAACGCCGGATCCGGTCTCGTTTTTGCTGATATCCACATAGTTATTTGTGGCCATCAATACATCCATACCTCCAATATAGATTGTACCCATTTCCTGGAATGTGCTCGCCGTGGGCGTAGTAGCACTACCTGACCACAGACCCACTTTTGCATCCAAAGTAGCCATGGAGATTTCAAATGTAGGAAGACCAATCCGGACCGCTGTGACGTTGCTGAGGGTGTAAACATCAATGGTCAGCAACTGATTTGCAAATAATATATCGTTCCGCAGTCTTATGTGTATATCATCAATCGTTAGACTTGCGAGGCCCACCCAACCGGCGTTGGCCGCTGTGACAATACCGTCAGAATCGCCCCAGGCGATTATGTCGGAGCTGAGATTCATCGTAACGTCAGCGCCGATGGACACACCAGCCTGACCGGTTACTGTGGAAAGGTCGTTGTCGGCGATGGTCGTCATGGCCATGGCGGACAAAGGAAGAACAAAACACGCGATGAGCGCGATTGCTGTCAATAACTTTTTCATATCTTCTCCTTTTTTTCATGTAAATTGGTTAAAGGCTATGATAACGCCTTATTTGCCATGATGCGGAGCGCCGGTTTTCCCGGCAGCCCTTACCAAGGCGCCTTCTGTGAGGGTACTTCTTCCTCACCCCTTCTTCCTTCCGCCGTGCATCACCTCCTTATTTTGTATTCTGTATTCTGCGTCCTTTCCGCTTACTGAGGAAAGGACTTATATTTTAGGGTGTTTTGGTGGCACTGCCCCAGTTGAACGAGTAGCCCATCAGGCTGCCGCTGCGTACCAGGGACAGGTAAAAACCACCCCCGCTGGACGTAATCGTCGCCGCTCCGAGATTGGTCCGACTAATGTTCGTGACGCCGTTGTCGAGAGTGCCGCTGAAACTGTTAAAGTTGGCGCTGATCGGCCCGGTCAGACTTGTTGTCCCGATTTGCACATATTCCAGCTGGCGTGTCGCCGGATTGGTAATGTCGCCCGAAAATCCCACCTTAATGTAAAGCCCTTGGGCGACGAGATCAGTGCTGGACGTCCCCAGGGAGACGGTTGTCCAGTCATTGTCCCAGGCTGTCGTACCTTTCAGGTAGTAGCCCATTTTCATCGATTGAATTTCCGTCCAGGTGCTCAGTGTGATGCCGCTGAAATTGAGCGTGGCGAGTGAGTTGCCACTAGTATCGGTAGAAAGGCTGAATGTGGAGAAGCCTTGGGCGTAAATCGCCGCCATCTCCCGGTCGGAAAGCTCATGCATGCCGGCGCAGAGCGATGGAGGCACAACGGCCGCCCATGCCAAGAGGATAAAACCTGTCAGGAAAATACCTATCTTTCGTGAAGCCGCCTTATACATCCTTAGGAGCCTCCTCTGCATTAAATTAACTGTGGTAGCATCGTATCGAAAAACGGCGGGAATGTAAATACCACAAAAGGGGTATTTCCCGCTTTTTAGTGGATTACCTAAGTAAAATACTCCTTTAGTATGAGCCTTTTAAGTTTTATCGTCGTGTTTATACGCGAAGTGACAGTATGGGATTATTCAGAATGCCGTCACTCATCAGCTTCCGACCTCCTGCTTGTAGCGGATATAGAGAAGGACGGCTTCGACGCGGTTGCGGATGCCTGTTTTTTCGAAGATGTTGCGGATATGCGTCTTGACGGTCTTGGCGCTCAGGAAAAGTTTTTGGGCAATTTCTTCGTTGGTCATGCTTTCACTGATGAGCGCCATGACGTCCATTTCCCGCCGTGAAACGATTTTCATTTTGGCTAATTGATGGCTGGTGGGAGATGATTTGAGCAGGTGCTTTCCTTCGCATTCCCGGTGGAGGAGTTCATCGAAGACCCGGCCGATCAGGTTGGTGCTCAGCCATAACTCGCCCCGGGCGACAACGCGGATGCATTTGATAAGGTCGGCGTCAAGATGCTCTCTCAGTAAAAAACCGCGCGCGCCTTCCTTCATCATGACTATCAAGTTTTCCTCGTTAAAGCGATCTCCGATGATGATGGCCCGCGTGAAGGCGCATTTTTTCGTATACTCCAGGATCGGCTGCAAAGACAGGGCTGCTGCTTCACGCAGGATTTTCTCGTCCACAATGATAATATCCGGCGGCGACGCGGCCATTTTATTTATGAAGGTCAAGCCCTTGTCCAATTCATGGACAACATTCTGAATAATAATGAACCCGTGGACTATGAGATCTTTTTCGCCGCGCAGGCGATTCATCAATCGCGTCTCGGATGCTTCATCAGTGCACATTATAGCCAGCTTGATCATCTGTTCTCCCTCCGCTTTTTTCCGTCATTTGGCCGGTTGCCGGACAGAAGCCCATGCGCATCGATGTCTCTGATCGGACAGGGATTTCCTTAGCTTGGTCCACTTACGTAAACGGGGGTGAGAATAACCGAATTTAGAATTATGTCAAGAAATATTTATTATTGGCTTAATAAGGAAAAAAGTGGTCTGGAATATGTTAATAATCTAGTGATAACAATGGTATGTATGGTTAAAAATTCAGAAAGATGAAAGATGAATAAAAAAATATTTATATCGCGGGATAATTCGACTAACGCTTCAAACCTATAGTGACCTTTAGGTTATTCACTTCATTCGTTTTCAGCGAGTCTCATTAAAATGGTTCAGTCTATCCATTTGACAAACCCATCCCTTTCATAGCGCTGAAACGCGTTATCCAGCAATTGGGGATTTTTTCCTACTTCGTTAAAATATCGGTTTGCCGCATCAATCAAATCGTTACGAAAATTGCCGGCATTCAGAATAATGAAACCATTATGACTTACGGTAAGGTGCCTCTGGGGTTCATCGAAAGTCAGTTCATACATTTTGTTTTTGATCGTAAACAGATGAACCAGACCATTGCGCAGACTATCGTAAATGCCCTTGGCATTGTATAGGCCCCGCGGCCGAAAATACTCGTTGATGAAGCCAACATATGCCTGCCTGACCATTCCGATCTCCCTGTTGTCGCCCCACCAGAATCCGGAAAGATAGTCAATGCAGCAGGACATGAAGACAAAACCAATCAGCATGTCATCCACCTGGAAAGGAAACCTCTTGATGGGATCCAGAACAAGGGAATTGAAGTGAGGCTGAAAATCCTGAAACCAAATACGCTTCCCATCAGGGATGTTCAAATATTCACAAGCTTCTTTCATGTTCCCCTCTTCATCGCACGCCAATCCGGCTCTTTTAGTTTTTTTCCTTATCGGTTGTCTTTTTCTGCGGCATTTTCCCGGCGTATTCAATCCCGCAACTTGGAATCCTCCGGCTCCAGCCGAAGGGGGCTCCACTCGACATATAGTCTTTACTGATGTACTTGTCAAAAAAAATGTCGTTATGATGGGGCTGTTGAATAACCCCATGTTTTAGGGCTGTTCAAAAATGTTCAGATGCAAGGCGCACAATCACGGGTATGAACCCCAAAGCAAGCTTTGGAAACAGATTTTGCTGCAAACTGCGGGGTATAAAACCCCTCTTATACGGGATAACCCCGCGTCCCTGCCAACTACGTTGGCGGGATTGTTCCTCTTGCGCTTCGAGCTTCACTCCATTCGCTCTCAGCGATAGTCCCGATCGCTTCGCTCCTGGGATAATTTGACTAACGCTTCAAACCTGTAGTGACCTTTAGGTTATTCACTTCGTTCGTTTTCAGCGAGTCTCATTAAAAAAGGTTGCTATTTGACTGGGGAAACGTTACAATTCATAAAATTTTCGCATGAGTACTCCATACATGGAAACACATGGGAAATAAGGGCACTCTATGCCATTAATTTTTAAGGAGGATGGAGATATGGAACTGAGGAAGAATGTTACAGTGAAAAGGATAATCGGCATGGTTGCCTGTGCGGCGGCCGGTCTTATGTTTTTAACGGCGTCCGTCGTTGCTGATACGCCGGAGTTCAAGGAGTCGCTCGCACCTTTCCCGCCGGTAACGAAAGGATGGACGGCTTTCGGCTTATCGATCGTATTCAGCTGGGATCTGACGCATATGGCCTATGTCGCCGGCCGCGATAAGAAGTTCGCCGTCGTTCATGACGGCAAGATCGGACCTCTTTTTGACGCCATCGGTCAGGACACGCCAGTCTTCAGCCTGAACAACAAACGTATGGCTTATAAGGCAAAAAAAGGCAATACATGGAGAGTCGTTGTTGACAACAAGGAACAGGCGCCCTATGAGTCCGTCTCCCGTCCCCTGTTCAGCCCAGATTCCGCCCGCATGCTTTACGTCGGCAAGAAGAAGGATGAAAAACAATGCCTGGTCTTAGACGGCCGAGAGATCGGGTGCTTCGACGCCATCCTGCAGAATAGCCCGGCATTCAGCGCGAACTCCGCACGTTGGGCCGCCATCGTCATAAAAAAGAAGCAACAGGTTGCGGTCGTGGACGGCCAGGAGGGTGCGGCCTATGAAAAGATTTCCCCTCCCTTGTTCAGCCCCGATTCCCGCCGGGTCGCCTATCCGGCGAGCCGCGCCGGAAAATGGATGATCGTCGCCGACGGCAAGGAAGGCGCAGCCTTCGACGAAGCCGGCGTGTATGTCTTCAGCCCCGATTCCAGTCATTTATATTATACAGTCAAAAAGGGCGACAAATGGAAGATGATAACGGACGGCAAGGAAGGCGCGGCCTACAACGGTGTCGGCGTTCCCGCTTTCAGCCCCGACGGGAAGCGCCTGAGCCAGCTGGTTATCCGTGACAAAAAATGGTTCATGATCGTGGACGGCCAGGAGAGCGAAGCATGGAATATGGTTATTAACCTGAGCTACAGCCCGGATTCAAAGCGTGTGGCCTACAATGCCAGCAAGGAAAAGCAGTGGTTCATGGTTGTGGACGGCCAGGCGAAGGAGGCCTACGATGACGTATCGATACCTTTTTTCAGCTCCGATTCCCGACGTCTTGCTTTTGCAGCAAGTCGGGGCGGCAAGGCGTTTGTCGTTATGGACGGACGTGAAGGGGCTTCGTACAATGTAGTCTCCTCACCTCTGTTCAGCCCGGATGGCAAGCATGTCTGCTATATTGCCCAGAAAGAAGGCATCTATCTTATTGTTAAAGACGGAAAGGAAGGGTCGGCCTACGCGGAGGTCGCATATCCTTTATGGAGCCCGGATTCGCAGCATCTGGCCTATATGGTCGAACGGTCGGGGAAATGGCTTGTCTGCGTGGATGGACGGCCTGCCCAGAATGAATTCGATGGATTCCTCAAGGGAACGTTTCTCCAGTTTGTAGCCCCGGACCGCCTCCGCGCCCTGGCATTGAAAACTGGAAAAGAGGGACCGGAGTTCATTGCTTACGAGATCGAAATCCGAAAGTAAATCCGACTCTCAAGCAAAGCGCTCTCTTCGGTGGAGCCTCCGGTAGAAGCCGGAGGCTCCATATAATAATGAGACCCAAGCTTCAGAAACAAAGTGCATAACCTGAATAACCTAAAGGTCACTGTGGGGTCATCTGCGACTGAAGCTTGGGTCTCATTATCAGCGAGCCTCATTACCCTCCACTTCGCAGGATAACTCCCGCGTCGCTTCGCTCCTGGGATAATTCGATTAACGCTTCAAACCTATAGTGACCTTTAGGTTATTCACTTCATTCGTTTTCAGCGAGTCTCATTACCCTCCTCTATGATTTTTAATTGCAAAAACGAAAAAAGGCTGTTATAAAAATTTGTATATTGTTTGTCACCACCACAGGTTGTCCGGTGCGTTAGCGATAGCGTAACGCTGCCGCGACATGTTGCAAAACCAGATATAACACCTTGATCTTTGGAGGGGTATGGTTTACGGGGAAGTTTCATACAAGAGTATTAGGAAATTGCAGCGATGGATGAAAAGATAAACTACTGGCTGGACATCGCGGAGTATGACCTGACAACAGCAGAGGCCTTGCTGAAGACCGGAAGGTATCTTTATGTCGGCTTCATGTGTCATCAGGCGATTGAAAAGACACTGAAGGCCCATTATCAGTTGCTAAAGGGAAAGTTGCCTCCGAAGACACACAATATCCTTTTTTTACTCAAGGAAACAGCCTTATTTGATTCTTTATCGGACCGGCAGAAAGCTTTCACGGAGACGTTGCTGCCGATGAATATTGAAACCAGGTATCCGGAATACAAAGACAGGCTGTTCAAATCGCTGGATCATGAGAAATGCACCAAAATATTGCATGAAACACGGGAGATGCACACATGGATAAAAGAGAAGCTAAAAGAAAAGCAATAAGTTATGTGAATGCAGCTAGAGATGTGGTGAAATTCGACAAGGCGGTGTTATTCGGTTCATATGCAAATGGCGAACCGGAGGAATACAGCGATATCGATATCGGTCTTTTCATGGACAGATTGGATGACAATGTGGATTACCTGAAGCTGATGTCCAGTCTTTACCATGTAGCGGTGGATATCGACATATTGATCGAACCTCACCTTTTCATCCGTGGTGAGGATAAATCCGGCTTTGGCGAAGAGATTGAGAAAAAAGGGGTCGTTATCGAAGATAATCGGTAAATGATTCATGGAACGGATCGGGTGCGAAAAAAATGATATTACAGGATCACAGGGGGAATCTGGTATGATTATAACAAGAGAGACGGGTCGGTTTTACCGGCATTTCGGTATGGGGTTGCTGTTTGCGGGTTTGTTTCTTTGCGCCGGGGTTTTGTCCGGCCTTGCCCCGGCATGGGGGCCAACGCCGGCCCTGGCTTCCGGAAAAGCCGATGTGGCCGTCACGCCGGCGTCTATCCCCGATCTGGTGGAAAGACTCAGCCCGACGGTTGTCAATATCTCGACGGCCAGGATAGTCAAGGACATTCTGGGGCGTGATTTTAATCAGAGGGGTCTGGGATCCGGTTTCATCATCTCCGAGGACGGCTACATCTTCACCAACAATCACGTCGTGGATAAGGCCGACAAGATTGAGGTGAAACTGGCCAACGGAAAGGAATACGACGCCGAAATCAAGGGCAGGGACGCTGCAACGGACCTGGCCCTCATTAAGATCACCTCGCCTGTGAAACTGCCGTATGCCCGTCTGGGAGATTCCGATCGATCCCGGATCGGCGAATGGGTGTTCGCCATCGGGAATCCTCTCGGTCTCGACCACACCGTCACGGCTGGAATCATCAGCGCCAAGGGCCGGACGATCGGCGCCGGTCCCTATGACAATTTCATCCAGACGGACGCCTCGATCAATCCCGGAAACAGCGGCGGTCCCCTCTGCAATCTGGCCGGAGAAGTCGTGGGCATCAATACGGCCATCGTCGCCCAGGCGCAGGGGATCGGCTTTGCCATTCCCATTAATATGGCCAAGGAAATCCTCAGTGATCTGAAAACCAGCGGGAAAATAACCCGGGGCTGGCTGGGTCTGACCTCTCAGAATATCACGGACGACATGCGGCAGAGCCTCAAGCTCAAGGATCGCCAGGGCGCCCTGGTCGGCAACGTTTTCACAGGCGACGCGGCGGATCAGGCGGGAATCAAAATTGGCGACGTCATCCTGGAAGTTGCCGACCAAACGGTCAAAGACGACCGGGAACTGGGGCGGATCGTGGCGAAACTGCATGTCGGCAGCAAAGTTAACGTCAAGGTCTTCCGGAACGGCAAGGAAATAAACCTTCCCATCGTCATTGCGGAACGAAAAGACCCGCAGGAACAGGCCTCAGGCAGCCACGCGACCGAACAGTTCGGCATTACGGCCCAGGAGGTGACGCCGGAGATTGCCAAGTATTTCGGGCTACCGGAAAAAACCGGCGTCATCATCACAAACGTCAAGGCGGGGGGATCGGCCGACGAAGCCGGCTTGAAACCCCGGGACATCATCCTGAAAGTCAATAATATCGAAATTTCCGGTTTAAAGGAGTATGAGGACGCCCTGACCGCTGGCGACAAAGGCGATTCCCTATTGATGCTGATTCGTCGCGGTAAAAACAATTTCTTCGTCACCCTGAAAAAAGAAAAGGAAGAAAAAAAATAGAAAACGACTAAGGCGTCATTTGGGTATGACGCGTATTCAAAAGCCTCTATAAGGAATAGGCCTTTCGTAGCAAGCTAAGGGGAATTAACCCCAAACGAGATTAAAGCAGAAAATCCAAGATCTGGAATACCAGGGAAGCCGTACACAAGCGGGCGGTGGAGAAAATTAGGAGAAAAGACTCGAAATATCAACAATTTTCAGTCTATCCATTTGACAAACCCATCCCTTTCATAGCGCTGAAACGCGTTATCCAGCAATTGGGGATTTTTTCCTACTTCGTTAAAATATCGGTTTGCCGCATCAATCAAATCGTTACGAAAATTGCCGGCATTCAGAATAATGAAACCATTATGACTTACGGTAAGGTGCCTCTGGGGTTCATCGAAAGTCAGTTCATACATTTTGTTTTTGATCGTAAACAGATGAACCAGACCATTGCGCAGACTATCGTAAATGCCCTTGGCATTGTATAGGCCCCGCGGCCGAAAATACTCGTTGATGAAGCCAACATATGCCTGCCTGACCATTCCGATCTCCCTGTTGTCGCCCCACCAGAATCCGGAAAGATAGTCAATGCAGCAGGACATGAAGACAAAACCAATCAGCATGTCATCCACCTGGAAAGGAAACCTCTTGATGGGATCCAGAACAAGGGAATTGAAGTGAGGCTGAAAATCCTGAAACCAAATACGCTTCCCATCAGGGATGTTCAAATATTCACAAGCTTCTTTCATGTTCCCCTCTTCATTGCACGCCTTGCGTTACTGAGCGACACTTTAGCCCATCCCATGCCAGGGGAAACAACATTCCCCACGAAAATCATTTGCCGTCGCACCCTGGCCTTGAGATATGTTCCGGATGCCGTTTTCAAAAAAAGTAGGTCTGTTTTAACGATATGATGTAAATCGTCGCTTTCTCTTCATATGTCAGACCGGCAAAAGGGTTGTAGATCATATTCGTAAAGTCTGTGTTGTTGAAGTTCGTGCTTTGATTGTAGCCGACCTTGTAATCGGACGTTATATAGCTGAAT
Organism: uncultured delta proteobacterium; assembly: GCA_963710995.1. GTDB lineage: Bacteria > Desulfobacterota > Syntrophia > Syntrophales > Smithellaceae > Smithella. The sequence continues at coordinate 17,664 of CAVQCU010000246.1, read as the reverse complement.
GCAAGATCAAGCTGGTCGGGATTGAGCATCTGGTGCAGGAGGTCGGAAAGCCCCTTGATTTTCCGGTGTGGCGCCTGCTTGCTTTGGTCGAGGCCGATGCCGATGGAATAGATCCTCAAATCCCCCAGGGGAAGCATACCGAAATGGTCAGGCGTATTGGAGGTTGGCCGGTACTCGTAACCGAGGCGCAGGGTGGCAGGGCCGGAAGGGTTAAGCTCCAGGCCGTAGGTTAAATGCACTTCGTTCTTGAAGCCGTTTTGAATTATCATCGCCCTATTACCGCCAGTATAGCCCAGCAGCTTGGCCATTCGCAGGAGTGGCATGTCCCGGTCAAAGACGATTTCCGTGGTTTTCCAGGCCTCCCAATCGGTCCAGTTGGCGTCCACGAGGAATTTGATGAGGGGGTGGGGCTGGAGCTTCAAGCCAAATTGGGCACGGGCGGGGTAGATCATACTGATCGACATGTTTCCTACATCCTGGCCCGTAATGTGGGTCGGCAGGTCGAGCATGGCGGCGGTAATGACCGTCAACGGCGACGAACCCATCCAGTTGACCATGCTCTGCACGCTGGGGCTATACTGAAACGTGTATCTACCTTTCATATCGGCGGTGGCTTGGCTCTGATAGACGCCGCCGAAAGACACCCAACTGAAGGGATCCCAAAGAAATCCGACGTTGTAGGAGGTGTTCAGGAGGTCTTGGGCGAAGAATTTCAGACCGCCTAAGTCTTCATAGGGGCTGAGGCCGCCGCCGAACCAGGGTGCAGGCAACGTCAGTTCCGAGACAATCGGTATCTCCAGGCCTTTGGTGGCTTGCCCGAGGGCCCCAGTCATGGCCACCATGTCGTTCGGGGCGCGCATCCGCGTTTCGAAATCCATGAAGGATAGTCCCAAGCCAAAGGACGCGCCGATGGCGAGGGTTTTTGTCACCCGGTAGGAGATGCCGGGTTCCAATACTATGCGGGCAAGGGATACAGTCTGGCCGAGAAAGCGCATGGGGTCATCGGCATCGTTGTGTCTCCAGCCACCCGCGAAGGGCGCAACGATGGCGAAGCCGTAGGCAAAGGGCGAGTCCTTGTCGTGATGGACGATCCCACTGGACGGCGCTGCAATAAAGGGGATTGTGCCCAGGAAGGGCAGTGATATCACTGGCGAGGTGTTACTGCCATGGCTAGCCTCGGGATCAATGCCTTTATTGAACCAGCCTCCGAAGGGCGCCCACAGTTTGCCAGTGGTGGGGTCCGTCCCTTGGGTGAATTTCCCCTTGATATCTAAGAGGGGAATGTAGTTCAGACCCTGGATGACTTCCGTCCCATCGGTGCGATCTAACCCGGCGGGGTTGTAATGGACGGAGAAGGGCCCCTCAGGGTCTGCGGTGACGGAGTTGGCCAGCGACATGGCCCGCGTATCGATGGCCAGCTGCTCATTAATGCCAGCGGCCCCGTCGCGGGGAAGGCACAGGAGTATCCAAAGGAGAATGATAAACCCATATCGTTTTCGTTTCATAGGTAATCCGATCATCTATGTCTTGCTCAAAAAGTAAAAGGCACACGGAATGATACGAAAAAGTCCGGATCATCCTTCGTCAATCCGATACCCAAGGAGAAAGACAGCGTCGTTTTCGGCGAAATGTTCCAGCCCACCCCGATGACGAGGTCTCCTGTGCTGTAGGCCGGCGCTGTCGTATCCGCAGCGTTCGTGAAAGAATAGTCCGTACTCATATTGTATCCGTACTGAAACTGGATGTTCATCGATAGAGCGTAGGAGATGGCGTAGGCCAAGCCGATGGCGGCATTGAAACTCATGCCCGGCTTAACCTCATCCAGTATGGAGCCATTTATGTATTGGCTAAGGGCTGTGCGCGTAAAACGGTAGGTACCGCTGATGGCGCCGAAGATCATGGCCGGGTCGATGGATTTGCTCATGTTTATGCCCAAAGATAAGGCGTAAAAGCCGTTACCCGTCGGCAGGTCCGTGTCGCGGTTGATCTCGTAGGGGCTCCGGCCCGTGGGGAGGGTGGCCGACATCGTGATCGTCGTCGTGGGCCAATCGCCACCGCTTTTGAAGGGCTGGTAGTCCAGAGACAAGGTTATATCGCCCATGTCGCTGGTGTCCAAGGCCGTGGCGCTTCCCGTCTTGTCATAGACATAGACGTAGGAGACGTTGATGTCGGTGGTGATGTTGTTGCGCAGGCCGTACTGAATGTCAATCATGTTACGGATCGTATGGTTGGCGTGGGCCTCGATTTCCGTGGCGGAGATGATCGAGCTGGAGGAGATATACTCGTAGCGCAGGGTGTAATCCAGTTCGATTTTTCCCTTCTGCATCATGGTGTAGTCCCGTCCCGCCGCCGTCAAAACGGCTTTTTCCTGCTCCGCCTGCTCCTCCTTCGTAATGGTGAGCTTCTCGCGGGTGCGACTCTGCTCCCTCAGGTTGTCCACCTGATTCTGGAGGTCTTGGAGCTTCTGGAGAATCCCCTCCGGCTCATCTGTTGTCTGTTGTTTCTTGGCCGTTGCCGGAGTTTTATCGGATGCCGCAACAGGCGCAGACTCGCTGGTCTGGGTCTGTTGTTTCTCGGCCGTTGCCGGGATTTTATCGGATGCCGCAACAGGCGCAGACTCGCTGGTCTGGGTCTGTTGTTTCTCGGCCGTTGCCGGGATTTTATCGGATGCCGCAACAGGCGCAGACTCGCTGGTCTGGGTCTGTTGTTTCTCGGCCGTTGCCGGAGTTTTATCGGATGCCGCAACAGGCGCAGACTCGCTGGTCTGGGTCTGTTGTTTCTCGGCCGTTGCCGGAGTTTTATCGGATGCCGCAACAGGCGCAGGCTCGGTGGTCTGAGTCTGTTGATCCTGCGTCTGAGTCTGCGTTTGGGCCAAGGCCGGTGCGATCATCAGCGAGGTGATAATCAAAAGGATCATCAGGATCAAGCTTTTCTTCATAGAATGGTCTCCTTTTACTTAAAAAACATCAGTAACCGTACTTCGGATTCTGTCATCCGCCAACTTTTTTACTGGACGTGCAATCTAATATGTAATTGGATGTGCAAACAATGGCTATTTTTTGTACTCTCCCTGATTTTAATTTTCTACAAAAAAGTTTTCTTCGCAATAACCATCACCAGAATCACTCTAACCCAATGATCTATAAATAAAGGAGCCTTAAGTCATTGTGATCCTCTCACCATTGGCCGTGTGTTGAAGGCGCGGTCAATGCGCATATTGTCCATCATGACGGAGGAAGGCGGCCGAAAGTTGTCGAGGGCGCGGCGCGTGGCGTCTAGATCGATGAACCGCAGGTCTTCTTCCTTAAGCATGAGGGCGCTGTGGATGATATCGCCGTCGGTGACGACGAAAGCGACGTTGCGCTGCCACATTTTACGGAACTGCTCCACAGGGTAACTGACATCCCCCATATAGGGATCGGCCAGAAAAACGTGATCCTGGACGATTCCCCGGAAGACACAGAAATGCTGGTAGCCGAAGAATTCCACCGGCACGATGCAGGGCTTGCCCAGAACCTTGAGGTCCGCAATGTCCGCCTTGTAGCCCGTGCCATGATAACCCAGCTTTTCCACGAAGCGCTTCATGTCCAGGAGCGAGAAGGCCCGCAGCCGCTCGATCTGCTTCTTGTCGCCATACTCGACGAGGCCCGCAATAATCTGCTTTTCCGTTAATTTTTCCCCGAGATAATAGTTGAGCAGGGTCGCCAGGGCGGCGGAGCCGCAGGAATAATCGAATTGTTGTTTGACGATGTGGGCGGCGGTGAATTCGGTGCGGGGTTTGATATTCTGACGGAGGGTGAGAGGAACGGCCTGCGTTCCCACGGCGAGACTCACCTCCTTGGGCGGCACGCTCTTGAGCGGATAAAACGGATTCAGCAAAGCAAGGACAATGAAAAAACCAAAAAAAACGGCCAAAAGAACTCCTTCGTTCACCCCCGCTGTCACAGGATGGCGGTGATCTCTCCCCTTATTTGTATGAAAAAGGAATTATGCGTTCTTATTCAAAACTGAGTGAAATTATATAGAAAAATTGAGGACATGTAAATACTGCTAAAGAGGTATTTTCTCGCTTTGGGGAGACGATCCGGAGAAATAATACTTTGTATAACCCTTTGTATAACCGGTAATTAAAACGCTCACGCCAATAAGAAAGGACATTGGAAATGTATTTGTTCAATGCCATCTTGATACACGTTCAAAGAAATTTCATGCCCACACCCTGTCGTGCGGAATCAAGGCCAGATTGCACGACCTCCGGCACAGCGCCGTTACCTATATGCTCAAAAACAAGATACCAATTTTTATTATCCAGTCAAAACGCATAAACAGGTGGCTTTTATCCGTTAGACATAAAAAAGGCGAGTCCCTTATGACCCACCTTTTTGTTAATGGTTTAATTTTTAGTTAACCATGATAACCGCTTCGCATTTACAATGTAATCTGTTTTGTTCTTATTTCTTGAGTGACGCACCAACTATTTTTCCATTAGAAGCGGTTCTTCTCCTCCATTAATCAGCTTTGGCCTTTTGATAAAAACGCTATGCCGCAGCTTAATTACTTAAAGTAACCATGCCCTAAATGGGCTCATCTAACCGACACCCTGACCTTTCAACCAAAAGATTCTCTTTTTTACAATTTTGTTTATTGTACCACGTAATTCCTAAAAAATCAAGAAAAAAATCAATATACAGTGGTTATTGTAAAGACTGCCACAATAAGTAGTAGTGGAGTCTTGCATCTTTGTTGAGGTTGACGATTTATTTGCTAAAGGAATTTGCAAGGCAACGGTCAACCCAAGTATAGTGCAGGACATCTTATTCCGGTTCATACTTTTCATTCTGTTATGTATTTCTTAACTTCATTCATGAAAGAATATGATAAAATTTTTTCCTCTTTTATACGAATCTTTAACTCATTATTATCAATACTTATTAATTGCCCCCAGCACTTTCCAAAAGTTGAATCATTTTCTTCTTTTTAGAGAAAAGACCTTTAGCATATGACATAGCGCTTTTTTTCTTCATATCACGCCAATTGACGTCTGCCCCTTTTTCCAGCAAAAGCTTTGCTATAAACACGTCATCATTTTTTACTGCAAGGATAAGGGGAGTTGTCCCGTCATCAGCAATGGCATTTACGTCAGCACCTTTTTCAATCAACAATCTCGCCACATCATCAGATCCACAAGAAATTGCATAGTGTAAGCTTCTCCAACCATCAGGTGTATTCTTATAATTGACATCTGCTCCTTTTTGAATGAAATTCTCAATGAATGAAAGATCTACATCCTTACAACAAACTGCCAATTGTAAGGGTGCCAACCCGAAGGAATCAGCTGAATTTGCATTGGCCCCTTTTTTTAATAAAAGCCCTGCTGTCTCAAATTTACAATTAAATAATGACCAATATAATGGTGTTGCGCTCCATTTCCCTGAATTGGGCTCATCAATTTTAGCACCTTTATTTAGAAGCTCCTTGATCGTGGCGACATCACCTTCCTTGGCTGCTGCAGTCAATGGCGTCATGTGAGCACAACTGGTAAGTTGAATTATAACTAATGGAAGCGCTATTAAACCAACCAACTTGGTGAGTTTAGACTTAGGTAGTATCATCTTTTTACCCCCCCTAAATTTAATTATTTAAGGATAAATTCTTCGGCTTCTTATGAATCTTTTTGTTGATTTTCATTATTTTTCTTTACCTGTCAATATAAATCATTATCTTTGTATGACTTGCTCCCAAAACTTGTACCACATGTCAAGCTGGAGTTCAGCTATTTTTTGATTTTCCGATTGAAATATCGTGTGAATTGGGGAAATAAGAAAACAACATTCCAGAAAAAAGTGTTTGCTGAGTTCACTAAACAGAATCAATGCGGTTAAGGTTTATCGATTACTAATAGAAATATGTGATAGACACTCTGCAAATTTCATATCCTGTTTCTGATGACAGGACATGCAGAAATGCCGCCTCTTATCAATATTCTTGACAGTTTCGATCATCTCGGTTATTTTAAACCACAGCAAAAATTAACGAAGGAGAACAAGCATGCCGAAAACAAGAATAATGATATATGCACTCATAGTATTTCTGCTTTTACCCTCGATCACTTTTGCAGCGACACAGGAAATAAAGGAATATAAAGTAATCAAGGGAGATTGCCTTTGGAATATTTCGAAGGCGGAATTGAATGATCCCTTCATGTGGCCCAAGATATGGGAAGAAAATAAATGGATAGCGAATCCTCACTGGATCTATCCCGGTCAGATTATCAAGATTCCTCTCTATCTTATTCAAAAGGAAAAGAGCGAGGAGGAAGCCTCTCCGAAACCTGCAATTACATCTCCAGAACCGACAGCTGCAGCTCAAGAACCGACAACTACATCTCCAGAACCGACAGCTGCAGCTCAAGAACCTGCAAGAGAAGAGGTAAAAAAAGAAGCCGTCCATATAATGAAACATCCCCTCATCAACCAGAGTCTTCTCATGGCAAGCGGCTACATCGCTCACACGATTTCCGGGGTCGGGCAGGTCAACGATTCCCCTTCGGGACAACTCGTCTTTGGTAACGGCGATATCGTCTTTGTTGCTGTTGACCATCCCGCTCAAGTCGGGGACAAGTTTTATGTGATAAAGGCCTCCGGCCCGGTAAAACATCCGATCACGGGGAAAGAAATAGGTTATGTCATCACGATCAGCGGGATAGCCGAGATAGTGAAAATTAAAAACGGTGAAACGATGGCGAAGATCACGAAATCCTTCAGAGAGATCAATAAAGATGATCGCCTCGATTCTTATTATGATATAGAATCTCTGATGACCACAGGACCTTTTCGCCGCCCGGATATCAACGGCATGATTGTCGCTACAGGCGAGCACTATGAATTTCAGTCTATGTTAGACATCATTTATATCGACAAGGGATGCAGAGACGGCATTGAGGTAGGAGATATGTTCATGACCATCGCAGTCGATGCTCACGCAGTGCCGAACGGCGTGATCCAGGTGATAAACTGCAGGGACCATACAGCGACTGCGATAATCCAATACAGCAGTACACCTATTTCGCCCGGAAATATCTTCGCAGCGTTGGAAAAACCAATCCTGCAGGAAAAATGATTATTAATTAGGGGCAGCGCCCTATTTTTCTTGGGATAAGAAATAATGTCGCATCTTTACTATTGACAATTGCCACTATGCGGCCCTATTCTTAATTTGTAATGGAAGCTCTCAGCGGTAACCCGCGGAGAGCTTCCATTCTTAAGGAACAATATATCATTCAGTCAGTATTCGCTCGCGTTCCCCGCATCAAACTGCGGGGAACGCGTTTGCTACCGAATTCATCTCTTCAGCAGGGTATGGTTTCAGAATAGATAGCAGGCCCGAAACATCAATCACATCGCCATCCATCCAAACTATCCTCTGTTCATGGGATAAGATAACCGATAGGCAATCATGAACAGGCGCAATCAGTTCGTTGGCATCGGTTGACTCGTCGATGTTGTCAGCAAACATTTCTTCCTGAAAAGTTGTTTTTCTTATTTTCCCAATTCACACAACATTTCAATCCACGATAAACATATTTCACGTCCAAAAACAAACATCTACAACGCTCCCCACATTTTGTGCTTAATATTTATCCTGGCAAAGACCTTGACACGTAAACTTTTGTCCTGTAAATTAAAACAAATTTCTTATTGGTAGAAGCTGAAAACAATTATGTTTTTAAGATTGTCGATGTCTCATTAAACGGGGCGACTTTTATCAATAATTAGAAAAAATGCAAGTAAATTTATTAGTGAAACTCCAATTTAATGAGACTTGCTGAAAACAAACGAAGTGAAGTTTAAAGCGTTAGTCGAATTATCCCGTGAGCGAAGCGACGTGGGATTTGAAATTCGCTGAAACGGAATCGGGTCCCAAATCTTGCTTTGGGATTCCAGTGATTATTTTGGTTATTAGGATAAGCGGTGGATATAAAAAAATCTATAAAACAAATTGCTCAGGACGCGGCATTAGCGGCACGAAAACTTTCCCGCGTGAAAGAGACGGAAAAAAACAAAGCCCTTTTGCAAATGGCTGATGAACTTGAGCAGAATTGTAAATTTCTTCTGGCGGAAAATGCCAAAGATGTGGCTGGCGCGAAAAAATCAGGCATCTCCCGTGCCATGCTGGAACGTCTTACCTTGAAACAAGATACAATCGAACAGATGGCCAGAGGATTAAGAGAAGTGGCCGCTCTGCCTGATCCTGTGGGCAAAGTAACTTCCATGTGGCGCAGGCCCAACGGGCTTTTGGTCGGTAAGATGCGTATTCCTTTGGGTGTTATCGGCATCATTTACGAGTCACGTCCCAATGTTACCGTTGATGCTGCCGCTCTTTGCCTCAAGGCGGGGAACGCCGTAATTTTGCGGGGCGGTTCCGAATCAATCAAATCCAATTTAGCCATTGCTTCCGTTCTGCAGGGAGTCTTGCGGAAAACAACAATACCTGCGAACGCGATTCAAGTTATTCCGCTGACTGACCGCGAAGCTGTCTCGGCAATGCTGCAATTGGATGAGTATATTGATTTAATCATTCCCCGCGGCGGAGAGGAATTGATTCGTGCTGTAGTCGCCCAATCCAAAATCCCGGTGATCAAGCACTACAAGGGAGTCTGCCATATATTTGTGGACGCGCAAGCCGACATGGACATGGCCGTCAATATATGTTTGAACGCCAAGACTCAGCGCCCGGGCGTGTGCAACGCCATGGAAACAATGCTGGTGCATAAAGACATCGCCGATAAATTTCTGCCGCAGATGGCAAAAAAATTAAAAAAAGCCGGCGTCGTGATAAGGGGATGTGAAAAAACAAAATTGATCTTAAAAAATATTGAAAAAGCCAACGAAAAGGATTGGTATGCCGAATATCTCGATTTGATTCTGGCCGTAAAGGTTGTTGATGATATTGATGAAGCTATCGCTCACATTGAAAAATACGGTTCTTTACATACGGAATCAATAATTACGAATGACTATGCCAATTCTCAACGCTTTTTGAACGAAGTAAATTCTTCGACCGTCCTGGTCAACGCCTCGACCCGTTTCAGTGATGGTTTTGAGCTGGGACTGGGCGCCGAAATCGGCATCTCCACGACAAAGCTTCATGCTTTCGGTCCCATGGGGCTGGAAGAATTAACGACGACAAAATTTATAATTTACGGCAACGGGCAGGTGCGAACATGAGATGGGGACTTTTAGGTGGAACGTTTGATCCGATTCATTTCGGACATTTACGGGGCGCGGAAGAAATGCTGGGAATATTTAATTTGAACCGCATTATTTTTGTCCCTTCATCCCGGCCGCCGCATAAGTTGGAAGCCGAAATCACGTCCTTTAAACATCGCGAACAAATGATTCGTCTAGCTATCGAGGACAATGTTAATTTCTCTTTTTCCGATGTGGAGAATTTACGCGCCGGCAAATCTTATTCCGTGGAAACAGTGGAATATATTCTCAACAAGTACATGGAAGATTTGGAACTATATTTTATCGTCGGGCAGGATGCTTTTCAAGCGATAACTACCTGGAAGGATTGGGAAAGACTTCTGCTGTTGTGCAATTTTGCCGTAATGACCCGTCCCGGCTATGAAAATGTGAAATTGGACGGTATCTTGCCAAAGGACTTTGTTTCCCAATTTACTTACGATAAAAAAATTGACGGATTTAAAGGCCCGACCGGTCACACCATATATTTCCGTCATGTAAGCTTTTTGGACATTTCTTCTTCTCACATGAAAGAGATGATCAAAGCCGATAAATCTATAAGATATCTCACGCCGGATAAAGTACGCCAATATATCGCCAAAAACTCTCTCTACAAAAATCCTGATACCAATCCTAAATCAAAGTTATCCAAAGAAAGAGAATTGGCATGAGATAAAAAAATTTTAAGGAGAAACATATGACATATAAATTTATTGAACTGGAGATTAAAGATTACATCGCGACAGTAACTTTGGCCAGGGTGGATGCCCTGAATGCTGTGAGTTTGGAGTTTGCTTCGGAGATTGCCGATGTATTCAAAAAAATGGGAGCTATGGATGAGGTAAGGGCAATTGTTCTGCAAAGCAAGGCCAGAATTTTTTGCGCCGGGCTCGACTTAAAAGATGCCGCTTCGAATTTCAGTGATTCGGCCAGAGGCGCTTTCGATGCCATAAAAAAATCCCAGCCATTGTTTGATTGCTGCAATGCCATTGAGGAATGCCCTAAACCGGTAATTGCGGCCGTACATAGCAAGTGCATCGGCGCCGGGCTGGATATGATTTCCGCCTGCGATATTCGCCTCTGCAGTGAAGACGCGATTTTCTGTCTCAAAGAAGCCAACATTGGATTGGTTGCCGATATGGGTGTGCTTCAACGGCTTCCCTTGATAATCGGCCAGGGATTCGCCAGAGAGATGGCTTATACGGCGGGAAACTATTCCGCTCGAAAGGCCGAAAAAATGGGTCTTGTCACTGAAGTTTATGCGGATAAAGACGCCCTTTCTGCAGCCGCAAAACAACTAGCAACACAGATAGCCGTCAATGCTCCACTTGCCATCCAATGCACAAAAGAAGTTCTCAACTTCAGCCGCTATACAAACGTTAATGAAGGCATGGCTTTGGCGATACAAAAGAACATGTTTTTAATGACATCGGGAGATATGAAAGAAGCATTCATCGCTTTTTTGGAGAAACGGGCGGCAGATTTTAAGGGGAAATGATGCCAAGCCACTTTCATGTTGAGGAAGCCGACGACGCTGCCAACAAAGTTAGCTAAAGAACGCGACTTGGTATCAGTTGATGTATAGTTTCTCGATATCATCTTTAAATTTCTCAAAAACGATTCTGCGTTTGAGCTTCAAGGTCGGTGTCAACTCGCCCGACTCGACGCTGAAAGCTTTGTCCAGTACTTTATAGTACTTGATCTGTTCGTAACGAGGCAATGTTTCGTTGACTTCTTCCACTTGTTTTCTGATCATCGCCTGAATCTGTTCATTGGCGACAAGATCTTTATCCGAAGTTGCCGGAACGTTGTTGTGCTTGGAAAAACGGTGGAGTTCCGCAAAATCGGGAACGATAAGAGCGCAGATATATTTCCTCGCGTCGCCGAGGAGGCAGACCTGATCTATATATGGTTTGGCCGTCAGTGCCAGTTCAATAGGATTCGGAGCAATATTTTTACCGCCCGAAGAGACAAAGAGTTCCTTCTTGCGATCCGTAATCAGGAGAAATCCATCTTTATCAAATTCCCCGATATCGCCAGTCTTGAACCATCCGTCCTCAGTGAATGCCTCGGCTGTCGCTTCCGGCAAATTCCAATATCCTTTGAATACCTGAGGACCCTTGACAAGAATTTCACCATCTTCGGCGATTTTTTCCTCCGTCCAGAGAACCGGTTTTCCGACGGTACCGGGTTTGATCTGCAGTTTATGGGCAACAGTATTATATGCCAGAGAAAGACTCAACGATCGGATCGGATTGGTATAAGGTGACAGTCCCTGTGCCTGTTTCGTAACCATCAGATCCACCGTCAGATCGATCATCTTATTGCCAAACCAGCCAGCCTTACTGGGATCGTAACCGTTGAACTCCGGTTCGTTGAAGTTAATTACCGGCGATGTTTCTGTGAGTCCGTAACCTTCGCTAAGCTGAATACCTAGGGAGCGGATAAACACGCAAACATCTTTGGAGAGCTTGCCTCCGCCCGATGCGCCGAGAACGACGCGATCCAGACCCGCCGTCTTTTTAATTTTATTGAAAACAAGCTGGTTGGCCAGTGCGAATTGAAGCAAATCAATTTGACCCATTCTTGTGGCGGTTGCCATGGCATTGCAATACTTTTCACCCAGCTTCATTGCCCAATTAAAAATTGACTGGGTGCTCTTATTCTGCCGGGAGACGATTGATTTTGTGGTATCATATATTTTTTCCCATAATCGGGGAATGCTTATTATAACATTGGGTCTTATTTCCAGCATATTTTTCGGTATTTTTTCAAAACTTTCAGCAAAAACCAGGATCATTCCATGTTGAAGCGCTCCTACATGATAGTCGGTTGTCCTGCCGAAAACGTGACATAGGGGCAGATGAACAAGGCTCGTCAGATGAAGTCCCAGTTTACGTTGACGACGAAAGAGTGTGGAATTGGAACACTGATGAATATTGGACACCAAGTTTTTCTGGGTAAGAATGGCGCCTTTCTGCTTTCCAGTAGTTCCGGAAGTATAAATTATGGAAGCGACATCTTCGGGGACGACAGCGTTTATTTTATTTTCTACTTCCCGATCACTTATCTTTTGTTTTCCTAAAGCCATGACCTCATTAAAAGTGTAAACACCTGCCGGTTTGCCGCCATCCCAGGGACTCATCGTTATGATTGTTTCTATGGTAATGCCCTGCATCTTTGCCTTGAGGGTCATTTCACCCTTTTCCTGAGTAGAAACGATGACCATCTTAACCCCACTGTCCGATGTCATATATCCCAATTCTTCCAATGTTAAAGTTGGATAAAGAGGAACGCCGATGGCGCCACAGGCCTGGATAGCTTGATCGGCAATGATCCATCTTGGCCTGCTTTCAGAAAAAATAACGACTCGATCACCTTTATTTAATCCTAAAACAATCAAGCCCTTGGCCATATTTATAGCTTCGTCACGAGTCTCTTTCCATGTTCGGGAATGCCAATCGCTGCTCGCGCGGCCCTCCCCATCGAATTTGCCCCTAAGAAGTTCAACCTGATCTCCATAACGCAATGCCTGATTATGGAATATCCCGCATAAAGTATCCATCCTGTAAGCCATGATACCATCCTTAATCTTTTGAACTATTTTTTCTGTGTAGGTAACTACAATCAAACGAGAAAGAGCATTCCGTTGCTCTTTAAGTCTATTTTTTACGGCGCGCCTTTCACAATCCCTTTTTTTCAAAAAATCAATTTCAAATTTAATGAGACTCGCTGACTATAGAAAGCGTTAGTTGTAGTGAGACTCAAATTTTATAAGCGTAGCGTAATGAAATTTGTAAGTCGAATTATCCAATAGCTAAAAGCTATTGGAAATTATCCCGCGAAGCAGAGGGTATGAACCCCGCAGCTTGCTGCGGGGTTCATACCCGTGGTTTACCCTTATAAATAAAACGCTCCAAAAGGCGGTTGTAGTTTGTCCAGTCGGAATCGGCATTGGTAGAATCAGTGATTAATGTTTGAAATGCGTTAAACTTGGCATCCAGATCATCAATGTAATGGACGACCAAAGCTTCCATGGTTTTCGGGCGTTTAGGAGAACCGAATTCAAATTCTCCGTGATGACTTAAAATAATATGGCGCAATTCCAGCGCTAATTGCGGAGGAAAATCATCAATAGCGGCAATTTTTTTATCGATCATTTCCACGCCCATAACAATATGGCCGATTAACCGGCCTTCGTCACTATATTCGATAAGGCTGTCGTAATTGAATTCATAAATCTTGCCGATATCATGAAGGATGCCGCCGGTAATCAGTATGTCTTTATTGAGGGTTGGGTAATGTTCGGATACTTTTTCTAATAAGCGTACAACCGAGAGTGTATGCTCCAGAAGTCCGCCTAAATAGATATGATGAAAACCTTTTGCCGCGGGCGCTCTCTGGAAAAGTTCCGCTGTTTTTTGATCATGGAAGAAAGCTTGCAGTAAATTTTGCAGCGGCTTGGTCTGAATTTTTTCAACATAGGTAAGCATTTCATTAAACATGGCGACAACATCGCCTTTGGCCACGGGTAAATAGTCAGCAGATTCGAAATCTTCCCATGAATTCTTTATGATTTTGACGATCGATATTTGAATTGAATTTTTATAATTGGCGGCTTTTCCTTCAATATAAATTATATCGCCTTTCTTAAACAGTTGATTTAATTCAATCGCGTTATCCCAGACCTTACCATCGAGCTCGCCGGTTTTATCCTTCAGGCGCACATTCAAATAAGGAGATCCTTTCAGGGAAAAGGCCATGTTCTTTTCGGCAGCCAAAAAGGTGGAGGCTACCTTATCACCCTGTTTGATGTCTTTGAGATAAATTTCTTTAGTTTTCAAATTTTTACCCGCCTTTCCTGAGAATAGATGTTCATTTTGCTGCCGCAAACATAACCGATAAGCGTTATATTGGTTTTGCGTAAAAGCTCGACAGCTTTTACCACGTGCGCTACAGGAAGCAATGTTTTTTATTGTTGAAACTCCAATTCCGAAAGCGTAGCGCAGCGTAATTGGTAAGTTGAACAATCCTGCGAAGCTGAGGGGTTAATACCCCGCAGCTTGCTGCGGATTGTCTTGCTCATATTTTTTCTCGTAAAATGCGGTGATCACCTACTCTTACGGTCAGTTTATTTACATCAAAATATTCCATTAACGGAATAATGTATTTGCGCGAAAGGCCGGTTAGATCTTTGAATGTCGCCGGTGTCGCCTTGCCATCTTTTATCAGCATTGCTTTGTAATCGTCTCGCAGTTTTCCCAATACTTCACTCGAAAAGCACATCTCTTCATTGATTTTGATTAAATCACCGTCTTTGAGCATCAGCTTGATAATGCTTTGTGCTTTGACTTTTTGATTCTGATTCTTAAAGTCGTTGACCACATCGGTGAGAGAAGGCGGCGTAAGTCCCGCCTCACTATAAATCATCGCAATGTTATGACGCAGAGAATCAAGGTCACCGGCCAGTTGCACCTGATGCCCTGCCAGACGAACATTATCTTTTTCGCTTACAATGGTTTCTTTTTTGCCAAGACTGCTTAGCGCCAGATTGAATAGTTTTGCCGATATGGCGCGTCCGAGTGTTTCTTTGAGCTGTTCTTTGGAGATGCCCTCCTGCAAAGGGTTTTTATTATGATAGGCAGCAAGATTTTTACCGATAAGTTCTTCCAGTTGATTGTAAAAGTAAGCGGAGATGGCAGTTGTATCTTCACTGTCCAGAAGAATCGCTTTTTTGTTGGAAAGCAAACTCTCCAGTGCTTCCCGGATTTTCTTCGCGTTTACTCCAAGGCGAAAGGTAAGTCCGCTCAAATTGATGCCGGTAAATCCGGTTCTCTCCATGATTACGGAAATTCTTTCCGGCAGCGATCCGTTATGCAATATATTCAAATCGGTAATAATTTTTTCGTTTTGTCTTTTGTGCTTCAAGGGCAGGGGATCAATAATCTGACCGCCGCCAATCGTTGTTACCGGCGAATAGCTGCGCAGAACAAAGCGGTCACCGGCGACAATCACATCTTTATTAGCCAGAACCAATTGAGCAAAAGCTTTTTGTCCCGGCGCAAGCTCATCTTTATCCAGTAATGTTATGCGGGCGATAATTTCGCTTGTGCCCGCGTGCAAACGAACGAGCGCACGGTTCTTCAGATTCTTAGAATTAGAGGCAAGGAATTCGACAAAAACATCAAGTCGCTTCGATGGCCAAACAGTTTTAGGACGCACAAGGACATTGCCCCGTCCAATGATCGATTTTTCAATACCTTGAAGATTAATCGCCGTGCGCTGACCGGACCATGCTTCTTCCACCGGCTGATTATGCACCTGAATGCCTCTAATGCGGGCGGTAATACCTCCGGGAAGTATTTCAATTTCTTCGCCGGTTTTAATATGGTCGGAAACCATTGTGCCGGTAACGACGGTGCCAAATCCTTTCATCGTAAACACACGATCCACAGGCAGACGAAAAATTCCATCATCCGCTTTTTCATTGATATTGCTTACAGTCGCATCAATTGCCTTGATCAGATCAGTAAGTCCTTCCTGTTTAATAGCGGATACCGGCAAAATAGGTGCGCCTTCTAAAAAAGTTCCCTGAAGGAATTCGATGATTTCCGATTTTACAAGCTCCAGCCAGTCTTTTTCGACAAGATCAATTTTAGTCAGAGCAACGATACCTTTGGAGATTCCCAAAAGCGAACAAATATGTAAATGTTCTTTCGTTTGCGGCATAATGCCCTCGTCCGCGGCAATTACCATCATTACTAAATCAATGCCCGCGGCGCCAGAAACCATATTTTTGATGAATTTTTCATGCCCGGGAACATCCACTATACCAAGTGTCTGACCGGAAGGAAGAGCAAGTGATGCAAAACCCAGTTCAATGGTAATGCCCCTTTCTTTTTCCTCTTTTAAACGATCGGTATCCACTCCGGTAAGAGCTTTAATTAGCGCAGTTTTTCCGTGATCGACATGACCGGCTGTGCCGAGAACAAAGTGTTTCATTTATTTGCCTGTTTGATTTGGTAATATTTTTTAAAAAATAACAAACTCCTCATTTTTTCACAAGATTATATTTATAATTAATTAAAATTAATCCTGTTTGTTTATCATAGTTAAAGACATCAAATAAATTAATCCTTGAAAATGCCAGGGGGAATTGTTAGAAAACGAAACAGAAGAGGTACTCCTTGCGCATACTTGGTTTGGATTATGGTGAAAAAAGAATTGGCGTGGCGATCTGCGATGAATTGGGGCTGACCGCTCAAGGTTTACCGACAATAATAAGAAAAACTAAAAAACATGATTGGGAAATTTTAGGAAGTTTGATCAGAAACTACAAAGTAGAGAAAATTGTAATAGGTTATCCGGTAAGACTGGACGGTTCAGAAGGTATCCAATGCGAAAAAGTTAATCGTTTTACCGCTCTGCTGGAGGCAACTTTTTTTCTTCCCGTTGTTAAATGGCCCGAAACACTCTCTACTAAAGAAGCTGAAGAAATACTGATCAACTCCGGTGTCCATTGGGAAAAAAGAAAAAAAATGGTGGATAAGCTGGCTGCCTGCCTGATCCTTCAAAGTTATCTGGATTCCATCGCTAAATAGTCTGAAAATTAATTCTGAAAAAAATATGAAAAAAATAAAACAAAAAAAGACTTATAAAAAACCCGGTGGAACAACCAATAAGTTTTTTAAAATGCCCCTTCTTACAGGTAGGGCCAGTAGCTACGTTATTTTATTTTTTGCTGTTGTTGTGCTCTTTTTTGTTCTGTTGATGAATTATTCAACCAGTTCCATTGATCAGAAAAATGTGAATGTGCTGGTCGATATACCCACCGGCTCCAGCTTCCTGAAAGTTACGGAAATACTCAATCAGGCCGGGTTGGTTAAATACCGTGTTTTCTTTTATAGCTTGGCCATAATGAAAAATGCCAGACGCTACATTCGCGCCGGCGAATATGAATTTAACACTTCCCTGACTCCCGCGGCGATGATTGACAAACTGTTGCGAGGAGAAATCAAAAACTATCGAGTTGTTATTCCCGAGGATTTATCCCTGCGAGAAATTGCTGCGCGCTTAGATGAGTTTAAACTAATTGATAAAAAAGTTTTTTTTGAACTGGCCGGCGATGAAGATTTTTTAGAATCATTAAATATTAAGGCGGATTCTATAGAAGGTTACCTTTTTCCAGAGACTTACTTTTTTGACCGTTCGATGAGCACGCGCCAAATTATGAAAATAATGGTGAGTCAGTTCTGGAAAAAAGTTACACCGGAAATGATTAAAAGAGCCGGAGAGCTTGGGTTTAACACTCATCAGTTTGTCACCTTTGCCTCTATTATCGGCAAAGAGTCAGGTGATGATGCGGAAAAAACCGTGATTTCAGCGGTATTTCATAACAGACTCAGAAAGAAAATAC
>CAVQCU010000245.1:0-4927 GCA_963710995.1 uncultured delta proteobacterium | reverse complement strand
CCTCCCATTCAGGTGAACACCCGCATAATGTATAATCCAAACAATGAAAACTCCTGGTTCATGTGCTTTGTATTACTTACCCACATGATCACGCTCCTTTCCATTATCCTTCCCGCTGCAGCCCTCATCAAAGAAAAGGAGCGCGGTACAGTGGAGCATTTGCTCGTCATGCCCCTTGTCCCTCTGGAAATAACCATCGCTAAGGTCTGGGCCAGCAGTTTTATCGTGTTAATAGGTGCCATGTTCGCAATCTTTTTCTCGATCAAGTGGGTCATCGGTGCCCCTATCCACGGTTCCTTGCCCATCTTCTTTTTAGGGACCATTGTCTATCTCTATGCGACAACCGAGCTCGGCGTGTTCCTTGCCACCATCGCCAAGAATCAGCCCCAGGCAGGCCTTTTGGCCATGCCCATCATCACGCCCATCACCTTTCTCAGCGGTGGAGTAACCCCTATGGAGTCTATGCCCAGATTCCTCCAGGTCATAATGCAGTTCGCCCCAACTACACACTATATGGAATTTTGCTCCCGCGTACTCATCAGGGATGCAGGAATAAGTGTCGTCTGGCCGCAGCTCCTTGCTATGGCAGCCATCGGGACCGTGTTGTTCATAGGCGCCATGATGCGTTTCCGTGCGACGTTCCAGTAAAGGTAATGAGACTTACTGAAAACAAGCTTTGCGAAGTTTGAAGCGCAAGTCGAATTATCCCAGGAGCGAAGCGACGCGGGATTTGAGACTTACTGAAAGTGAGACAAGCTGAGAGCGAATGGAATGAAGCTCGAAGCGCAAGTGGAACTATCCAATAGCCAAAGGTTATTAGAAATTATCCCGCAAAGCGGATGGTAATGAAACCCCACAGCTTGCTTTGAGGTGCATATTCGTGATTGACATACAAGACCAGGTTTCCTATAATTCAATCATGCAGAGTCGATATTTTATCAAAAATATCAAATTTTTAATAATACTAATTATTCATTAAATATTTTTTTATGATTGAATCACTTTCGCTGCCTATTCTGCTATTCATATTTGGTGTGTGTGCGGTTGTAATATGGTTTGCTGGAATTAAATTATCCGAAACTGCCGATATTCTTTCTATACACTTTGGTTTGGGTGAAGCGCTAGGCGGTTTGATTTTGCTTGCAATTGTAACAAACCTTCCCGAAATTGCCATTACTGTAAGCGCGGCGTTACAGAATAACCTGGACCTTGCCATCGGAAATATTATTGGCGGTATTGCCATACAAACTGTAGTGCTTGTTGTATTGGATGTATTCGGGTTAGGTAAAAAAGATCCGCTTACTTATCGTGCGGCGTCACTGGTATTAGTACTAGAAGGGTTAATGGTAATTACTGTTTTAACATTAGTAGTTGTGGGCAACCTGCTGAAATATTCTAATATTTACCTGGGTGTATCGCCGATTGATTTGTTAATCGTGTTGGTATGGCTTGTAGGAATCTACATGATGGGGAAAGCAAGAACCGATTTGCCCTGGCATAAATTAGGTACTCTTCCCAATAGTCAAAAAGAAGAGAGAGGACATAGCAAGAAAAAGAATTTTGATGGGGCAATGAAAAAAGGTGTTCGCATTCAAACGGTTATCTTTATTTTTGCCGGATGATCTCTACTCACATTAGTTGCAAGTGTGGGGTTAGAAGTAAGTGGCGATGCCATTGCCAAACAAATAGGAATGACGGGCGTGTTATTTGGCGCTACCGTTTTAGCCGCGGCTACTGCCCTGCCTGAAGTATCAACAGGTTTAGCTTCCATGAAATTGAAGGATTATCAAATGGCGATGAGTGATATTTTCGGAGGCAATGCTTTTTTGCCCGTTTTGTTTATGGTGGCAACAGTACTTTCAGGTAAATCTGTTCTTCCGCTGGCACACAAAACAGATATTTATCTTACAGGATTAGATATACTCCTTACCATTATCTATATCTGCGGATTAATGTTCCGTCCACGAAAGCAATTATTTTGGATGGGTAGGTGTTGATTCGTTCTTGGTAATGATCGTTTATTTAATTGGATTATTGGGATTATTTGTTATTTCTTAGTAGTGAGTCAAGCTGAAAACGAACGAAGT
The DNA here is from genome assembly GCA_963710995.1 of uncultured delta proteobacterium. GTDB lineage: Bacteria > Desulfobacterota > Syntrophia > Syntrophales > Smithellaceae > Smithella. The sequence goes on along the minus strand of CAVQCU010000245.1, from coordinate 2,840 downwards.
GAAGTTTTCAGCGTAAGGCGAACCATCCCAGGAACGCAGTGACGCGGGATAGTGATTACATTAAATGTATACCAGGCGCGTAGCGCCATGGTAAAACGAGCTTTACGCAGTTCGAAGCGCAAGTGGAATTATCCTGTATGCAAAGCATACATTGGTATCCGATAGCCAAAGGTTATTGGAAATTATCCCGCGAAGCGGAGGGGTTCATGCCCGTAATTAAAAATTAACGAATAAGAAAAATTAATTTTACGATGTTTTGCCTGCAAGGGACCGGGAAAAAGTGGAGCCCCGCCGAAAAGAGTCGGTGGCCCCAAACCCTACCTTAGGCTCAAAGAGCCGAAGGAGACTTATGCGACATCCCGTAGCAGAAGGCGCATTCATCCCCCGACAAAATCGGGGTCCTTCTGCGTAGGGGGTAATTTCTCGACGGTACATATATGTTGTTTCTGGAAACACTGAAGAGAGATTAATTCTTAAAAAGAGGTGATTCTCATGAGAAAGATTATATATAGTATCGCACTAATATTGCTTGTCGCGCTTGGCTGTGGTATCTATTTTATTAATTCCGCGCTGCCTATCGGAAACGGTTATACGGCAAAATATCTTTGCTCACAGATTTTCCTGTCTGGCAGGGACGACGGATACGTGTTTGAGCACGAGGTCAAACCCACCAACGGGCTTTTTTCCCTTATCAGCCATTCAGTTGATTACAAAGATAAAACGGTGACCGCTATGGGACTCGGTTTCAGGAAACCGGTCACCGCAGTATACCGCGACGGATTCGGCTGTACTCTTGCCATCGATAGTACGAGAGATGAATTGCTCAAGCAGGTGCAGGGAGCGCTCCCCCGGAAAAAACATGATCCTTACCTGGTTTGGCCACAGGGTGAAAAGGTTGACGTCGAAGCTCTGCCTCCGGAAGTCGATAAGGCAAGGCTGAACAAAGCGGTCGCGGACGCCTTCTTGGAGCCATTACCAAAAAACAAACGCAATACCCAGGGAGTCGTCGTAGTTTACAAGAGCAGGATCATCGCGGAAAAATATGCCGAAGGCTTTTCTCCCGCAACCCCCATATTGGGCTGGTCCATGACAAAGAGCATTACCAATGACCTTTGCGGCATACTTGTTAAACAAAAGAAGCTTGACATTATGAAACCGGCACCTGTAGCAGCATGGAAAAAGCCGAGTGACCCTCGAAGCAAGATCACCCTTGACCAACTGCTCAGGATGTCCAGCGGACTAAAATTCGTGGAAATATACGGTCCCATGAAAGATGTTACCGACATGCTGTACGGCAGCAAAAGCATGGCGCAATACGCTTGGGAAAGACCCCCTGACACAAAACCGGACGGTGAGTGGTACTATTCAAGCGGGACCGCCAACATAATAGCGAGAATCGAGCGGGACATGGTCGGCGGCACACTGGTGGACGTATATAACTTTGCCCGGATTAACCTTTTCGATAAGCTAAATATGTGTTCCGCGGTCATCGAGCCGGACGCTTCAGGGTCTTTCGTAGGTTCAAGTTACATGTTTGCTACTCCCCGGGACTGGGCCCGCTTCGGCCTGTTTATCCTCCGGGACGGCGTATGGAACGGCGAAAGAATTCTTCCTGAAGGATGGATGAAATATTCGACAACGCCGACACCATTAGCGCCGAAGGGACAATACGGCGCCCTTTTCTGGCTCAACGCCGGAGAAAAGGGAAACCCGAAGAACAGGATGTATCCGTCTCTTCCGACGGACCTCTATTACTTGAGTGGCTTCAATGGTCAGGTTGTCGCAGTCATACCATCGAGGGATGTCGTAATCGTAAGAATGGGGGTGACCCATGACATTTCGTCATGGCCCCAAGAGGAGTTTATCAGGCAGGTGCTTGATAGCATCTCGAAGCGATAACGCGGGAAGGTGCGTTATCGCTTCGAATAATTTTGAGGTAAGTTGATTGTGTCAGAATTGAGAAAAAAGGCAGTCAAAGGAATCAAGAAGGGTGATGTGCTCACCATCACGCGCACTTTTACCGAGCAGGACACCAGGATACTCGGTGATATCACCAAAGACTATAATCCGGTGCACTATGACGACTGTTTTGCGCAAGTAAAAAACCTGAACGGACGGATCTGCCATGGGCTCCTGGTTGCAGGCTTGATTACTGAGATCGGAGGCCAGGTTGCATGGTTTGCCTCAGGCATGAGCTTCCGCTTTAAGAAGCCGGTGTATTTCGGCGACACTATCACCTGCACATGCACCATCAACGAGATCGATGAAAAACAAAAAGCAACCGCCAGGGCAGTGTACACAAATCAGCACGGCATTGTGGTTTTAGAGGCATTGCTGCACGGCTATTTACCCGGTCGTTCTGAAAAACAGGTTTTAAAACAGATGATCGCTGAAGGCGATCCTACCAATAAACTTTTCAAAAAAGACAAGTGATTAGAATCTTCATTCACGGTAAATAAAAAAGGAGGCGCTTCATGTATGATTTTTTGCTCACACCGGAAGAGAGGTCCCTCAGAGATGAGGTGAAAAAGTTTGTCCGTGAGGAAATAACAAGCGATTTTTTGCGAAAAATGGACAAGGACGAGATCGTTTATCCCAGAAAAGAGTTTGTAGAAAAGCTTCAGCGCTTAACCTGCGGGGCATCCGCTTTCCTAAAAAATGGGCGGAAGGGAAATGTCCTGGGTTGCTGAGGTTGCGGCAACCGAAGAGATCGGCTGCCTTGGCATGGCCCTGGGTTGCGCGTTTGTCATGCCCTCGATCGTGGGCGAGGCCCTCCATCATTTTGGCACTGATGCCCAGAAAGAAAAATATCTGAAGCCGTATCTTGAGGGAAAGCTCGT
>CAVQCU010000244.1:0-23287 GCA_963710995.1 uncultured delta proteobacterium | reverse complement strand
TCCGCAGGAGCTGCATTTTTCAGCATCTATTTCGGCATAATAATTGGAATTGATAACCATTGAAGCAGGAATGCCCAGCTCATTGATGCCTCTCAACACACCGCAGCAGCATTTGCAGCAGTTGCAGATGTAGTAGCCGCCTCCCTGCACATTATAGGTCAGGTGGACAAGCCCCGCCTCTTCCGTCATTTTTATCAGGTCATGCGCCTCCTGTTTCGTAATCTCCCGGCCTGTAGGGTACTTTTTGAAAACATTGGGTACGGGAGCCATCGCCAGACAGACTTGCACCGGCCGGTCGCAGGGGTGTCCCAGCAACGCCTTTTCTTTTTTACAGACACAGTCGTTGACCAGAAAAGACTGATTCTGGTCAATAATATCGGAAATCTTCTCGTAAGATATAACCTCCTGCTGGCCGGATATTTCTTTTTCAACAGGCAACGTACGCATCAGTTGAGGAGTTTGGGAATAAAACTGCTGTCCGAAAAACGGCGCGTATTCTTCAACCAGTAAAGCGAATTCCTTATTCAACCGGCCGAGCTGAAATTCATATATCCCGAAAACCCAGGGCAGCATCTTGAAAACCCGGATTCCCCCAAAATTTATAGAAAAAAGCTGTCCCGCCTTCCCCATATCTTTGAGCTGTCTTTCCAGTTCTTCCAGAGGACGGCCTGTCCTTTCGGACACCTGCTGGGCTGTTTCAAAAGTCAGCCTAAGGTCGCAAAAAAGATCGGCCTGCTCGGGCGTAAAAATTTTCTTCAGAAGTTTAATCTCCACACCGCTTTCGGTGGCGGGAAAGCCGTTGGGCAGGGTATCGAGTACCCGCGCAAGTTTTTGATATGCCTCATCTGCCATGCTTTTTCTCCTTCCTTCTCTTTATTTTTCCCGCCTCCATGCCTTTCAGCGCCTGATCGCACCATTCAATGGCCATCCGGGCATGGCGTATGCCGTAATCAAGCGACAGGCCCCAGTAATGTGAATCCTCCGCATAAGATGCTTTCTCCGACTGCCGCTGAATAACCGGCATTGCCACCGTTTCATACTGTTTAAGAAGATTCTCATTATATTCCCGCCAGTTCTTCAGGTGCTCCGCAAACCGCTCCGGCGGCAGTTGCTTCCCGAAAAAAACCTTTACAAGCATTGTGTGGCGCATTTCCAGTTCTTCCGGCGGCTCGGCAAGCCAGTGAAGAAGCTCTTTTTTCCCTTCACCGGTTATCTTGTAAACCTTGCGGTTCGGTTTTCTCGACTGCTGCTCTATGGTCGAAGCAATCCACCCCTGGTTTTCCATCTGCTTCAGAGAACGGTAGATATGGGGTAAGGCGGCATTCCAGAAAAAATGAATGGACTTCTGAAATTTGTTTTTCAAATCGTATCCGGTGGACGGCTGATAATTGATTAAACCCAAGAGCGCATGCGGTAGCGACACGGCGGCCTCCTTTATTAAGACGGTTTAGTATATGTACTTAAGTATATATATACCTATATCCATATATCGTGTCAAGATTTTTCTTAAGTGGAGGGTATCCTTATAAAAGTAAAACTATTTGAACACGGTTTGACGCCGAAATATTAATAGTTTTCTTTATCTTGGCAATTGCAGCGAACTGTTGTACAAAATTATAAATTATCGCAAAGGGCAGATTAAAATGCCGATCCACATAATTCCAGTTGATAAACTCAGCACCGACGCCTTAGACGGCGTTATCAAAGAATTCATTTCCAGAAACGGAACTGATTATGGTGAATTTGAAGCGGCCATGGAAACAAAGGTCAGGCAGGTAAAACAAAAACTGGAAAAAGGATTGGCCATTCTTATTTATGATGACGAGATGGAAACAACCAATATATTCCGGCATGACGACCCGATGTTGAAAAAACTTGATAATTTCCAATAGCCAAAGGCTATTGGATAATTCGGCTAACGCTTCAAACGTCATCCCGACTCGTCGGGATTCATTTTTAGCGAGTCTCATTAAGATGAGGGATTAAGTTGAATCGCCCTCTTAGAGATTGCCACAGCGTAACCTAAAGGTCATCATGACCTGAGAGGTGCTTCGCAATGACAGCGGAGACTGGATTTACCCTAAATAACCTAAATACCCTGAAGGTCACGCAGGGTCATCTGCGACCGGACTGACGGAGTAAGATGTATTTATCCACCTAAATATGCTTCTTTGACGCGGGGATTTCCTGTCAGCTCTTTGCCTGTGCCGGAAAGGACGATGCGGCCGGTTTCCAGAACGTAGCCGCGCGAAGCGATATGTAATGACATATTGGCATTTTGTTCGACAAGCAGGATTGTTTTTCCCGCCCGGTTGATGTCCTGAATTATCTTGAAAATTTCCCTTACCAAAACCGGCGAAAGTCCCATCGAAGATTCGTCCAGCAGAAGCATTGGCGCGTCGGTCATGAGCGCACGGCCGAAAGCCAGCATCTGTTGTTCGCCGCCGGATAGCATTCCGCCTTGCTGCTTTCTTCGTTCCTGCAGGCGGGGAAACAGCGAAAAGACATTTTCGAAATCCTTGGCAATCTTTTCTTTGTCTTTATTCTGCCATGTGGCGATTTTCAAATTTTCCAGGACGGTCAGGTTGCCGAAGATGCCCCGGCCTTCCGGTACGTGGGCGATTCCCGTGGCGACAATCCGATCGGCGGCAATGTTTTTCAAATCTTTTCCTGAATAGGTGATGCTTCCACTGTAAGGGATCAGTCCGGAGATGGCCCGCAGGATGGAGGATTTTCCCGCACCGTTGGCGCCGATCAGCGTGACAATTTCTCCCTTGCCCACGTCAAAAGAAATATCGTCAACCGCTTGAATGCTGTCGTAGGAAACTCTCAAATGAGAAACGGCAAGAATCAGTTCAGAGGGCGTCATTGAACCACCTCCTCGCCCAGATAGGCTTCCAGCACCTTGGGGTTGTTTTGAATTTCCGAACACAATCCCTGCGCGATGGTCGCGCCAAAATCCAGCACCATCAGGCGTTCGCAAATGCCCATGACCAGCCGCATCTGGTGTTCAATCAGAATGATCGTTACCGAAAACGTTTTGCGAATCCACGCGATAAATTCCATGAGCTGAATAATTTCATTGGGGTTCATTCCGGCAGCCGGTTCATCCAGAAGCAGGAGCTTGGGCTCCGTGGCGAGCGCGCGGGCAATTTCCAGCCGGCGCTGTAAACCGTAAGGCAGGTTCTTAGCCTTTTCACCGGCCGTTTCGTCAAGCTTAAAGATCGACAATAAATCCAGCGCCTGATTGGTAATGCGTTTTTCTTCAACGCGAAAACGGCCGATGTGCAAAAGCGCCTCCGCGGGTGTGTAAGCAATCTGGCTGTAATGCGCAATGCGGACATTATCCAAAACGCTTAGTTCCTTGAACAGCCTGATGTTCTGGAAGGTGCGGGCAATGCCCCGCTTGGTGATTGCATGCGGCGTAAGGCCTACCAGCTCTTGTCCGCCGCCCAGCTTAATGCTGCCTTCGGAGGCGCGATAGACGCCAGTGATTAAATTAAAAACAGTGGTTTTGCCCGCGCCGTTGGGACCGATAACGCCGACAAGTTCATGCGGTTCAATGGCGAAATTGAAATCGGATACGGCGCAAAGGCCCGCGAAGCGGTGCGTAAGTTTTTGTATTTCAAGCAGAGGCATCGGGGACCTCCTTTTTCTTGCGCCGCCACAGTTTTTCCGTCACTAAATCCCGCAGAGGCATAAACAGGCGGATTTCTTTCATGCCCATGATGCCACGCGGACGATAGATCATCAAAAGCACCAGCATCAGCGGCATGAGCACCATCCGCCAGATGCCCAATGGACGCAGGATTTCCAAAAGGATCGTGTAAATAACCGCGCCGATTATTGATCCGGCAATAGACGCGATGCCGCCCAGATAAACCATGATCAGAATATCGGTGGATTTGAGAATGTCGAACATGCGCGGATTGATGAACTGCAGCGCGTGGGCGAACAGGCCTCCGGCAATGCCCGCGAAAAAAGAAGAAACGACAAAGGCGATGATTTTGACCTGGCGCGTGTTTACGCTCATCAGGTCGCTGGCGATTTCATCTTCGCGGATGGATAAAACGCCGCGCCCGAAATTGGAATAAACCAGGTTGCGGATCACCCAGACGCTAAGCGCCGTCCAGAAAAATACCCACGGCAGCGTGGTGAGCTTTTCCATGCCTAAAAGCCCGCGCGGCCCACCGACGGCGTCGATGTTTTCCAGAACGGATTTCACAATCATGCAGAAGGCCAGCGTGACAATGGCCAGATAATCGCCGCGTGTTTTAAAAGAGGGGATGGCCACGAGAAATCCAACAAGCGCCGCGCCGATGCCGCCTGCCAGTATCGCCAGAGGGAAAAGCAAGTTTTGAGCGCCCGGCGGAAATACGTGAACCGTTAAGAGGGAGGCAACGTAAGCACCGATGGCCATGAAGCCGGCATGGCCGACGGAGAATTCCCCCATGTAACCGTTGATTAAATTCAGGCTGACGGTGAGGATAATGTTGATGCCGACGTAAATTAAAATCAGTTGCAGATATAAATCCAGAAAGTCAAAGGTTGAGGCGGCGGTGCAAAACGCGAGCCCCGCGATCATGAATACCGGCCAAAAATATTTGTTGCCGGTGAGCGTTTGCCAGCGAGTAAGCATTGTGTAATATGCGGCGGAGAGTTTGGGCATGACTACACCTTTTGCGGCTGGGGTTTACCCAGGATGCCGTAAGGCCTGACGATCAGCAGAACTAGCAGCAGCGTGAAGGCCACAAAGTCACGGTAGGTAGACGGGAAAAACGCGCCTACCATAATTTCCACCGCGCCCAGAATAAAGCCGCCGATCATTGCGCCACGGACATTGCCGATGCCGCCGACCACGGCGCAGATAAATGCTTTCCAGCCGACCATGATACCCATGTAAGGATCGATCACCGGATAAGCCAGTCCGTACATCACGCCGGCCGCACCGCCCAGGCCCGTGCCGATGGCAAAAGTAAGCGAGATGATTTTATTAACGGGCACGCCCATCAGCGGGACGATGGTTTTATCCCAGGAAATGGCGCGCATGGCCATGCCCGCTTTGGTCCGCTGGACAATAAAATCCAGAATCAGCATTAAAACCAGTGAAAGGATAATGATGATTATCTGCAGCGAGGAAATGGAGAGCGAGCCGAACGTCCAGGTTGTATTTTCCAGAAGCGGCGGAATATGTTTGGGGTAGGGTGAAAGCGCCAGTGTGAAATTTTCCAGAAAGAGGCCGACGCCCAGCGCGGTGATGATGGCGGAGACGCGCGGAGCATTGCGCAGGGGCTTGTAGGCCAGCCGTTCGATGATTACGCCCAGGCAGGCCACGCCCAGAATGGATAAAAGCAGGACGGGGACAAAGGACAAGTGAAAATAGACGGCCAGCAGAAAGCAGAAAAAAGCGCCAACCATGAACAGATCGCCATGAGCGAAATTGATCATTGTCAGAATGCCGTAGACCATGGTGTAGCCCAGGGCGATCAGCGCATAGATGCTGCCTAGTTGCAGAGCGTTGAGGGATTGTTGGAAGATATAGATCATAGAGTGTTTACACTATAAAAGTGACTTCCTTTGTCTTGTCATTCCCCGGCTTGACCGGGGAATCCAACAGTTTTGTCATGCCGGGCTCTATCCGGCATCCAGTAGATATTATAAATGGTTCCCGGCTTTCGCCGGGACGATGTCTGGATACCGGCCTACGCCGGTATGACGACGTTTATGCGGCTTGGGTAAAATGCTCCAGAGTCAAGGCGCGCAAAGCTTTAATGATGTGGCGCATTCGGCATACGCCAGATACACTTCGCATATGCATAGCCCGGCGCATGCCGGGGACTTTTTACCAAGTTGCTATGGTTTGGCGTTGGCAAACCATGTAAACTTCCCATCTTTTATTTTTAAAATCACAGCGCTCTTAACCGGATCGCCGGATCCTTCCTTGAATTGCATGTTGCCGGTCACGCCTTCATATCGCGGAATTTTGGCCAGCGCGTCACGCACGGCCTGACGGTCATTCTTCCCGGCGGTTTTGAGCGCTTGCCACAGCAATCCGAATGAATCGTAGGTCAAAGCGGCCACATCATCCGGCGTAGTACCATATTTCGCCTTATAGCTCGCAATGAATTTCTTCGTCGCGTCGCTTGCCGAGTCGGCGGCGTAATGCGTGCTGAAATAATAATCGTTGCAGTCCTTGCCGCATAGTTTCACAAGTTCTTCGGAACCCCAGGAATCGGAACCGATAAACGGCACGGTGATGCCCAGGCGCTTGGCCTGCTGGATTTGCAGCGGCACTTCGCTATAATAGTTGGGCAGGAAGATCAGTTCCGGCGCGGCCTGTTTGATTTTGGTAAGCTGGGAAGAAAAATCCTTATCGTTGGTGGTGTAGGTTTCAAACGCGACTACCTCGCCGCCGTTTTTCTCGTAGACTTCCTTGAAAATTTCAGCGATGCCTTTGTTGTATTCGGATGCAACATCATAAAGAACCGCCGCCTTCTTCAGCTTGAGGTTGTCCAGCGCGAATTTGGCGAGCACGCCTCCCTGGAACGGATCAATAAAGCAGGCGCGGAAAACATATTTTTTGGAAGCGCCCGTTTTGGAATCCAACGTGGCTTTCGGCGCGGTGGACCAAGGAGTGATCAGAACAACTTTAGCTGATTCAGCAATTTCGGCGGCAGGCAGCGTATACCGACTGACGTTCGGGCCGACTATCGCTGTAACCTTTTGTTGCGTAATCAGCTTTTGGGCGGAGGATGCCGATTGGTCAGCCTTTCCGGCGTTATCCTCGATAATCAATTTGATTTTATATTTCTTGTCGTCCAACTGAATGCCGCCGCTGTCATTAACTTCCTGTACGGCCATCTCTGCCGCGTTTTTGCAGGATGCACCCACGGCCGGAACATCGCCGGTCAGTTCGGCAATGACGCCGATTTTGATTTGGGAAGAATCCTCTTTGCTGCAGCCGCAAATGCCCAGCGAGAGAATCATTAAAAGCACAAGAAGGATTACTGATTTTTTCATGGAATGGCTCCTGTTTTGCCTCGATATTTTGCCCACAGTTTATAAGGTAAGGTTATGTCCATGTCAATTGAAATATGATATTCCATTCCCTAATCAAAGCGCTATCTTTGTTGGCGAAGCCTGCCCGGCGCATGCTGGGCCGTCGTCTTATTCTGTGTGGGATCGAGGTTGAATCTTTATCCTTGACATTTCCAGACCAATTGATGGTAGTTATACGAACACTTTGCACAGAGAAAGAATACCGTGAACCCTGTTAAAGATCTGGAAAATATTTACTGGGATGCCGTTCGTGAGGTTGATCCGGCAGGCCTTATTCAATCTCGCGTGAAAAAGGACGGCCGGACACTGCTAATCCATGGTCAGAACACAAAGATTTCAGAAGATCTTTCCCTCTATAAACAGGTGATCGTCCTGGGCATCGGTAAGGCATCGGCCCGTATGGCGTCCGCGATGGAGAGCATCCTGGGAGACGAACTCTCCGCGGGATTCATCATCACAAAATACGGCCACGGATGTAAGCTCCGAAAAATTAAAGTCATGGAAACTGGCCATCCCGTACCCGATGAAAACAGCCTGGAAGGGGCGCGAATCCTGTCACAGATGGCGGCCGTGGCAGATGTTCACACGCTCATCATTAACCTTATTTCCGGCGGAGGATCATCATTGTTGTGCCTGCCTGCGGACGGAATAAGCCTTGAAGATAAGCGGCAAACAACCCGGGTACTGCTTGCCTCCGGCGCGGACATTGATGAGATGAACTGCATTCGGAAGCATATTTCGAAAGTTAAAGGCGGAGGCCTGACCAGCGTCGCCTGCCCGGCACGACTCATCAACCTTATTTTATCGGATGTGATTGGCGACAGAATCGACACCATCGCGTCAGGTATTACCGTCCCCGATCACACAACGTTTCAGGATGCCCTCTCGATCGTTCGGAAATACGCTCTTGAAGACAAGCTGCCGCCAGCCGTGAGAGAACATCTTGTTCAGGGGGGAGAGGGGAAGATTCTTGAGACGCCTAAAGCTGGCGACCCCGTATTCCGCAATACTGTCAATATCATCCTGGGGAACAACACGCTGGCCGTAAACGCGGCGCGGAAAACCGCAGAAAGGCTGGGATATGACGCGCGCATCCTTAGTACGACGCTGGCCGGTGAGGCATCCGAGGCCGGATCATATTTTGCGCAGCTCGCCAAAGTCATTGACTCGGGCAAATCCGGAATTGCAAAACCGGCCGCGATTATCACCGGGGGAGAGACGACGGTGACTATCAGGGGCAAAGGGAAGGGCGGAAGGAATCAGGAAATGGCCCTGGCTTTCGCCATTGAACTGCACCGGATATACCCTGGTTCTCGAAACATCTTCTTTCTGTCCGCGGGCACTGACGGCAGCGACGGGCCCACGGACGCGGCAGGCGCCTTTGTTACGCCGGCGCTCATGGAGAAAATGAAAGCGATCTCGGCTCAGGCCGCGGCGTGCCTGGTGGACAATGACTCGTATCATTTTTTCCGTGATACGGGAGATCTTTTCTTGACGGGTCCGACCTACACAAATGTGTGCGATATACAAATCCTTATGGTATTAGATTATTGATAGGAGGTCTTTATGTGTGATACCTGTGGAATCGGTCCGGAACTAACTGGCTCCGGCATCAGCATCTTTGGTAAGAACTCGGACCGGGAGGCTGACGAAACTCAGCTTGTCCTGTCCGTGCCGTCAAAAAACTACCCTTCAAAAGAAGATCTGCAATGCACCTACATTGCCATTCCCCAGGCAGGATCGACTTTCGCCATGATCCTGTCCAAACCTTTCTGGATGTGGGGTGCGGAGATGGGCGTAAACGAAAAAGGCGTGGTTATCGGAAACGAAGCCCTATTCACCAAGGTCAAACCGGAGAAGACGCCGGGACTCATCGGCATGGATCTTTTGCGTCTGGTTCTGGAGAGAAGCGCCGACGCCGGGGAAGCGGCACAGATGATCATCGAGCTTCTGAAGAAGTATGGACAGGCAGGCCCGTGCGGATACCGCGACAAGAAGTTCAGCTACATGAACTCGTTTATCATCATGGACAGGCAAGGTATCATTAAGTTGGAAACAGCGGGTAGGGATTACGCGCTTCAGCGCCTCGGTGATCATGCCGTAATTTCCAACGGGATCACTATCGCCAAAGACTGGAACGCGTCATCACTGGCGGCGGGCACGGATTTCAGCAAATTCAGCGATCCTTTAATCACTTATTTTTCGGGAAGCGCTTTTCGCAAAAACCGCAATCAGGCTTCCATCCTCAAGTCAAAAGGCGCCATCAGCGCAACCGATGTTTTTACTATGTTGAGGGACCACAATGCTCACGTGCTGGGCAAGGGCTTCAACCGCGATGTTTGTATGCACGCGTCCGATCCGCTGATCAGAAAGTCTCAGACGACAGGCTCGCTGGTCGTGGAATTGCACCCGGCTGACAAGTTCAGGATATTTGTTACCGGAGGGTCTGCCCCATGCCTGACCGCGTTCAAACCATTTATACCCGCAGTACCCCTCCGGGATCTCAGCGTCGGAGCCGGTTATTATTCCGATCAATCATTCTGGTGGAGGCATGAGGCCTTTCACGCGAGCGCGATCCTGCGCTATGAAAACGTTTTGCCCATGGTTCAAAAATATATTCTGGACGGGGAATCTCAGTGGACGGCCAGGCTTCCCGCTCATGCGTGGGACAGCGCAGATCCGTTATTGACTGAAATTTCTCAAGGAGCATTCAGGGAGTCGGACAGTCAGGAAAAAGCCATGGTTGAGCGGATGAAAAAAATCAAAAAGACCGCCTCCGGCCTGTCATCCTGGTTTTGGAAGCGGATGACTCACCGATCAGGAGTGCCACTGGTATGATCCGTCGTCAGAGAAATGGTAGACAGCTTTTGCATCAGAGGTCATAATATAAATGGCCTTATCCGGCAATTTGTGAGAAATGTTGTAGGAGATTAATTTCATTTTATAAGGAGGACAAAATATGAAAAATGTAGAGATGAAAATGGAAGATAATATCCTGATAGTTAAGGTTGATCTAACCAAAGAATTTGGTCCTTCGGCATCGGGGAAAACTATTATCATTGCCTCAACGGAAGGGAATATTTCTATTCCTGACAAGGAAAACATCAAGATCGGATTGAATATCTACAAGAAAAAGTAGCTTCGTTATTTGCCAGTGAACGGTTGTACAAATTATAAATTATCGCAAAGAGCAGATTAAAATGCCGATTCACATAATTCCAGTTAATCACGGTGCGATATAGCCCCGCGTCCCTGCCGACTACATTGGCGGGATTGTTCCTCTTACGCTTCGAGCTTCACTCCATTCGTTTTACCACGGCGCTCCGCGCCTGGTATAGTTCGCCTTACGCTTCAAACTTCACTTCGTTCGTTTTCAACGAGTCTCATTATTATAGGGAGCTTTCAACTCCTGTCGGAGGGGGACTCCACTTATTAAAGACCATTCGTGATTCTGACTGGCAACAAAATAACCCGTCTCCTTTCTTTGAAATTCAGCTTAGCAATATAGCAATTGTATAAGTGTATCAAATAATAAAATGAGTTGTAAGATGAAGAAAACCAATGCGTTCAGTGCAATCTTTGTGTTGATAATGGTGTTGTAAATCATAGCGCAGCGCAGGGAGAAAAAAAGAAGTCTTCTGCTCAAAATTGATGTATAATGTTGTAATATGAAAAAACACAGCAAAACAGGCCTTACCCCATTAGAAATGAGCGCGTTGACCATAATCATAATCCTGGCGGCCGCTGTAGTTATTCCTAAATTCTGCAGTCTTAGCGAGGAAGCCAAGAGGGCGGCTGAAAAACAGGCCGTAAGCCGCATAAGAATCGCCATCAACGACTATTACATTGACTCTATGCTGAAAAACCGCACTCCGTTATGCCCCGAGACTCTTGATTCAGCCAATATCGGCGATGCTTCATCGGAGAACCCTTTGTTTACTAATGTCCTTACTAATAAGATAACATCGGGAGGATGGCGTAAGCTCGGCTCTACGACCTATGAAGGTTGTAGTGGCACAAAATACACTTATAGTCTCGGAACATGTTCTTTTAATGAATAATTATTGATAAAACAGGAGGTAAAAAATGGCTGCAAAGGCAATGAGAAAAAAATATTTTGTGAATTTCTCAGTACAGTTTAAGTATATTATGATGAGCGTTTTGCCCGTTTTATTAATGAGCCTGTTTTGTATTTATTTTGTTATTCAAAGCGGAGAGTTGTTAGTGGAAAAACAGAAATCGAAAATCGTTGAGGAATTTTCTTCCATTGATAAAACGCTTAAGCAAATGCAAGCAGTCAATCTGCCCAAAGATGTCAACAATCAGCTCAAAATATTTGCAAAAAGAATAAGCATACTTCAAGATGAACTTAATATTCAATATTATCACTTGGTGGAAGAATGGGCTAAAACAAGAATGCAGCTTTTGGCCGTGCTTTGTCTGAGCATACTTTGTGTAGGCATAATATCCCTAATTTACTCCCACCGTATCGCCGGTCCGATCTACCGTTTAAAGAAGGCAATAGAAGCGCTGCAGGAGGGTAAAGAAATTAGCTATATCAAATTGCGTCCAGGTGATGAGTTTCAGGACTTGGCTGATTCTCTGGAGAAGCTTCGGGTAATTCTTAAAAACAAAGGGCACCTCAAGTAAAAGCCTCTACCCCCACCGTTCAGAAAAAATTAATTTACCCCGTTAGAGAAAGCGCCCAACTCCTGTTGGGGAGCATTTAAGACAGATGGCGATTTAATGCCGCTATCTGAAATCACAAAACGCCCGCTTCTATAACTGGGGGTACTTGACAGACCGGCATAGAGGGCGAACGGTTTCAATCCCATGCTGACTTTATTTTCTTGACACATAGAAGTCATCTTCATATAATCAACATTAATTCGCTTGTAAGTTACCACCTTGCAGGCGGTAATTACCGGTAAGGTAAATTTTTGATTTACTATGCGCTCCCTTGCGGGAATGCACCTCCGGTCCGTGGCTAACTTTGTTGGCAGCGTCGTCGGCTTCCTCAACGTATAACCGAAGGTCATGCATGTACAATACACCTCGTAGCCTCCTTTTTGCCGAAGCTGATCCTTTGACCGGATGCGCAACTAAAAGGCGCGCAATAAAAAATAACTTTTACCATACCGGGAAGTGACGCCGACCAGGCGGCAGCTTCAAAGCAAAATGGTATTAGCTTAATACGAGGCAAGTTCATATCTTGCGTCAAAACCTTTGATGCAGTGGCGTGTAATATAACGGCATAAATTTTAACATGCAGACCAAATAAATAAAAAAGGTGAAAATTCATGTGGAAGTATAAAGTCGTTTCTCCGGAGGAAGTTCTTTCCAAAATCGAACCGGGTATGGCCATTTTCCTCGGTACAGGCATGGCGGAACCGCGAACTCTGGTTAAACATCTCATGGCTTCAGAAGAAGCAAATCTGCAGGATTTGGAATTGATTCAATTGGTTAGTATCGGAGATACGATACCCATTGATGAAAGATATTCGCGGAAATTCCGGCTAAAGACATTTTTTTCCGGATGGATTGCCTCTGAGGCTGTCAGCGCGGGCAGAGTGGACCTTATTCCCAGTAGATTTTCACGGATACCCGGATTATTCAAATCGGGAGCCATCCATATTGACGCGACCTTCATTCAGATTTCACCACCGGATGAAAATGGTTACGCCTGTTTGCTAGGCGTAGATGTGGAAAGGCAGGCCATGGACGCTGCAAATCTTGTTGTTGGTGAGGTCAATGCCCACACTCCCCGCATCATGGGTGATACTCTGGTTCATATGGATGAATTCAACTATTTCGTCGAATCGACTGAGCCCCCGCTTTATATACCCCGGTGGCCGCTGGAAGATATTTTCCTGAAAATCGCCGCGAATATAGCAAATGTAATTGAAGACGGAAGTTGTATATCTCTTGGCATAGGTCCTCTCTATGAAGCTCTATCCGTGCAGCTGGCCACAAAAAAACATCTGGGAGTTCATTCTCCTTTTTTTACCGATGCTCTGATGGACCTTATAAAGAGCGGCGCTGTAACTAACCGCCGCAAGGGCATTTTTCGCGGCAAGAGTTCCGCGTCCTATTTGCTGGGCAGTGAAAAAATGATGCAGTGGCTGGATAACAATCCGCTCGTCGAATTTCAGCCTGAGGATGTGATTACTGATCCGAAGGTAATCGGCAGCAATGACCGGATGATAGCCATTCTTCCGGCAAGAAAAATTGATCTGACGGGAAATGTTGCTCTGCATACCGGCAAGGGGAATGTAACTGCCGGTCCGGGAAATGTGCAGGAACTTTTTATGGGCGCGGCACTGTCGAAAAAAGGCCGGACAATTTTCGGCCTTTCCAGTCGTAACCGTAAAGGCATGCCGAATATTGTCCTGTCCGTTGATAATCTGCCTTTTCAGTTTACCAATCGTGAATCAATGGATTTGGTAGTGACAGAATACGGGGTGGCTTATCTCATGGGCAAGACAATGCGGGAGCGCGCACAGGCGCTGATTGATATAGCGCATCCCGATGATCGGGCTCAACTTGTCAGACAGGCCAAAGAAGCAAAATTGATTTACGCCGACCAGATCTATTTTCCCGAATCAGGAGCCCTTTATCCCTCTAAAGTATGCTGTTCCCATGAATTTAAAGACGGCCTAAAGGTTTGTTTCCGGCCAATTAAACCTTCTGATGAAGATATGATGCGCCTTTTATTCTATCGATTCTCAGATCAGGCGGTCTATTCCCGATACTTCACTTCCGTAAAGACAATGCCTCATAAAAAGATGCAGGAATATGTTAATGTGAATTACCATTTGGTCATGTCTATTGTAGGCATTGTCGAGATTTCCGGTACCGAAAAAATCATTGCCGAGGCACGATACGCCCGGACGAAACAAGATACCTTTGCCGACACGGCATTTATTGTTGACGAAGAGTATCACAACAAAGGCATCGCTTCGTATCTTTTTGAATTATTGATTCGCACTGCTCGCGAGGAGGGTATCCAGGGATTTACCGCCGATGTTCTGGCCACCAATAAGGCAATGTTGAAAGTGTATGAAAGGTCGCCCTTCCCTGTCCAGACTGTTTTGTCCCGGGGTATCTATGAATTAACTATACCTTTTACCCCTTTGTCGGAATTGAAGGAACGCGATTAATTATTAAGGGAAGCGCTTTTTCTCTAAAAATGCCGGTGGAAAACCATCTTGAGGACATCCATTCACCGCAGCCGTTTATAAGATTTTCAATTAAGTATATTGTCCCCAGAATTGCAGGAATTACACAGCTTCGTCGTTGTCATGTTGTATCAAACCTCTTGCAATTCCTCCCAAAGCAAGGTAAAAACACAAATTAACGATTAGAGAAAAACGGTTAAGAGACTGTTTTCATAGAATATTATGGCATCAAAAATCATTTTTTCAAATCTTAGTCGCAACGACGATTATACGATTTTACTCAATGGTCAAGACAGGGGTACAGTACTGCCCCTGAAAACCAATACGATTGATGTGGAACCGGGGAAATACGAACTTAATATTTCGGGCAGTAATGAAGAAGGATTGCCAAGTATGTGCAAACCGATTCAGATTAAGATGGCGGATTGCAAGACCGTCCATTTGCAGATCGTCGCCCGGCACTTTGCGATCGGCATATACGACGAGAAGGGAACACAGTTGAACGACAAACATGGTTTCCTTTGCGGATACGTCGCCGATGGTGTTCATATAGACAATCCCATTGCATGAATATGTATGATGACAAGCCACAACAATCGTTTTTTGAGCGCATCAGACGCCGTTTTATTGGCGCGCCGCGGAATATCAATGAGCCGTCCCTCTTTCACAAAATTTCCCTGATCCCGATTCTGGCGTGGATCGGCCTAGGTGCTGATGGTTTGTCATCGTCCTCCTATGGGCCGGAAGAAGCATTTAAAGCTCTGGGTCCCCATACATACCTGGCCATCTTTATTGCCATTGCCACAGCGTTCACGGTGTTCATTATTGCCTATGCCTATTCCCGCATCATTGAACATTTTCCCTACGGCGGCGGCGGGTATATAGTCGCCACCCATAACATCAGCGCCCAGGCAGGCGTCATTGCCGGATCGGCCCTGCTGGTGGACTATATTCTGACCATCACCGTTTCCCTTGCCTGCTGCGGGGATGCCATCTTCAGTTACCTTCCACACGCCTTATTGCATTACAAGATGCCTTTCGTCGTGGTGTTGATTATCCTTCTCGTTTTGATGAATCTCCGTGGCGTGAAAGAATCCATCACTTTTCTCGCGCCAATATTCATCGTATTTATAATCACCCATATTCTCCTCATCGGCTATGGTCTGGGAACCCATTTGGGTGAAATAGGACCAGTTTTGGGAAAATACCGCGGAAGCGTGCATCAAGATCTCTTGACAATAGGTTTTATAGGAATCATGGCGATTTTTTTGCGGGCATTTTCCATGGGTGGTGGAACCTATACAGGAATTGAGGCCGTTTCCAATGCCATGAATGTCATGCGGGAGCCAAAGGTGCAGACGGGTAAGCGCACCATGGTATATTTGGCTGTATCACTCGCCGTGACCGCTGCCGGCCTTCTGTTTTGTTATGCTTTATTTTCCATTAAACCTGTTGAGGGCAGAACCCTGAATGCCATTCTGGCGGACAGGACCTTCAGCGGCTGGTACTTAGGCGGCACCCTGGCTCTTGTTACTCTTCTTTCGGAAGGCGCTCTTCTTATGGTCGGTGCCCAGGCCGGTTTCGTTGACGGACCGAGGGTTATGGCCAATATGGCTGTTGATTCCTGGCTTCCCCGGCGTTTTTCAGCCCTCTCGGAACGACTCACCATGCAGAACGGCGTTCTCCTCATGGGAGCGGCTTCCCTGGCGGTGCTTTTCTATACACATGGCTCAGTATCGGCTCTCGTTGTCATGTATTCAATCAACGTTTTTCTCACCTTCTCCCTGTCTCAATTCGGTATGGCGAAGTTTTTTTTCCAGAACCGGAATAAAGACAAGGCTTGGGCAAGGCACATCGTTATTCATCTCATTGGCTTGGTTCTCTGTGTGACTATATTGATCGTAACAATTTATGAGAAGTTCAGCGAAGGGGGGTGGGTCACCCTGGTCATCACGTCAGCTCTGATTGGATTGTGTTATCTGATTCGGCTCCATTACCGGAAAGTACGGAAAGGCGTGCGTCAACTGGAGGAAATTATGTCTTCAGTTCCGTCTGGGCAAATTCCTAATGAAGAGCCACCTAATCCGAATGAACGGACGGCCATTATTCTGGTAAGCGGTTATAACGGGTTCGGCCTGCACTCCTGGCTTTCCGTTTTTCGGGAATTTCCCAAGCTCTATCGCAATTTCATCTTTGTATCCGTGGCGGAGATTGATTCCGGCGCCTTTAAGGGCGCATCGGAAATTGAGGCCCTAAAGTCGTCGATTGCCGAGCAACTTGCTAGATATGTAAAACTAGCCCGTTCCTATGGGTACGCCGCTGATTATCGCATGGATGTAGGAACAGATGTCGTCGAGACGGCGACCAACCTTTGTCAGGCTATTGTCCAGGAATTTCCTAAATCGTCAGTTTTTACGGGAAAGCTGGTCTTCCGCCAGGAGAATGCCTTTCAGAGAATTCTCCACAACGAGACGGCCTTTGCCATCCAGAGGCGGCTACAGTGGGAGGGCATCACAACGGTTATTCTGCCGGTCAGGGTGAATATCTGATTTCTCTAGTAATAAATTGCCCGTGATTTGAATTCTTCCAGATAGCCAAAGGTTCTTTCGCAATCCTGGTTTCTTTGTTCCATTCGGGACTGCTTTTTGATAGTTTCTTCAGATTTTTGTTGTTTCCCAGCGACGTTTTCATTCCAGTCCTTGATCAACTCATTGGCCTCCCGGCATACCTCATTTGCTTTTTTCCGGAGAGAATCAAATCGTTTAATTTCGCCCGGATTATCAAATTCAATGCCTTTGAAATAGGCGGAAGCGTTGTTCATCCCTGGTTTGATGACGACGCCCGCTGTTGTCTCGATGGCCACCTTCTCTGTTGGACTCAGTTTGGCAACCACCCAGGCGTGATTACTTTCCCTCGCAAGTTGCCGATAGTTCCAGGCGGTGATGTTTTCATTTATATTCCCTCCCATGATCTTCGCCTCGATGCCGTATGTTCTCAGTTGGTTCCAGACGTCGATGGCCATGTCCAGACAGACGAAGTCACCCTGCAGCGTATAGGTATGGGTTTTGTGAAATGAGGCGGCAATCAGTTCCACAATCTGCATTTTGTTCAGAGTCTGTGGTGCCGGTTGGGCGGCTTGGGGAGCAGTGGCAGCGATTACTTGGGCAGGGGGTGGACCGGAGCTGGGCGGTCTCATCAACGGTGCGGCGGTTTTCACTGGTGGTGGTGTTTTATTGGCCGGCGTAAGAAAATAGATAGCGGCGAAAGCGGTCACAATTCCCAGAAAAATAAAAACAGGCACAAGGTATTTACCGATGGGGGTGGGCGGGGTACTTTGCTGATGCTCAGGCAGAGGGGACGGGATCTTTTCCCCGCAGACAGGGCACTTGAAATGGCCCTTTTTTAGCGTGTGCACAATATCGTCCAATTTGAACTCGATATGGCAATGTGGACACTCGATATCCATGCCGTCCTCCTTAGTACGTTTCCACCCTCATCATGTTAGTCGTTCCCGTGGTCCACAGCGGATGGCCGAGCGTCATAACGACGCGATCACCGGACTCCAGTCCCTTCATGGTCTTCAGGAGCGGATGGATGGAGGCCAACATTTCCGAGAGATGCTTTGCTCGGTGGATGAGCAGGCTTTCTACGCCCCGCAGAAGACCCATGCGCCGAGCGTTTCCGATGTCCGTGGTGGCACCGATGACGGGGATATCTGCCGCCAATCGGGAGACCAGGCGGGCGCTGCCGCCGCCCTCGGTGAAGACCACAATGAGCTTGGCGCAAATCTCCTCCGCGGTGCGGCAGGCCGCAAAAGCTACGGAGACGTCCGTGCGGCCGGAGAGATTCTCCTCCAGAGTGTCCGCAAGGAGACCGATACGGGGAGTGTAGTGCGCATCAGCATCAGCGGCGATGCTGTCCAGATAACGCACGGCTTCGAGGGGATGTTTGCCCACGGCGCTTTCAGCGGAGAGCATCACGGCGTCGGTACCGTCCCAGATAGCGTTGGCTACGTCGCTCGCCTCGGCCCGGGTGGGCTGTGGATTTTCGATCATGCTCTCCAGCATTTGGGTCGCGGTGATAACGGGTTTCAAGGCCTGGCGCGCCTTCCGGATAATTTGCTTCTGGAGCGCGGGCACCTTCTCCACACCGAATTCCACCCCCAGATCGCCCCGCGCCACCATTACGCCCCAGCACACGTGCAGAATCTCCTCCAGATTTTCCAGGGCCTGGGGATGTTCGATCTTGGCGATAATGGTCTGGGGGCCGCCCAGTTCCTTGATGTGCAGACTAAGCGCCTCCACATCGGAAGTGCGGCGCACGAAACTCTGGGCGAAGAGATCCACGCCTTCCTCCACACCCCAACGTACGTCTTCCAGATCCTGGGGAGTCAGGGGATCAAAGGCAACATCCAACCCGATGGGATGGACGCTCTTGCGTGCCTTCAGCAGGCCTCCCACCAGCACCTTTAGAAGGATCTGCTGATCGTGTATTTCCGTGACCTCAAGTTTCAGCGCACCGTCGTCCAGAACCCATATTTGGCCGATCTTGGCGCCAGTGAACAACTCCGGGTGCGGCAGAGGCGCTGCCCACGGATGACCTTTGGGCTCTGGTGTGCCGGCTGCGTAGAGGACTCCGATGCTATCCTTCTCCAAAATTATCGGCACTTCCAATAGACCAATGCGCCACTTGGGTCCCTGGAGATCCAGAAAGACGGGGATTATCCGTCCCAAGTCATCCGAAACTTTTCTTATGAGTTTTAGGACCGGCGTTCGTTCCCCTGGTTTGCTGTGACTGGCGTTGAGCCTGACTGCATCGGCGAGCTTCAAGGCTTTCCGGAGGGTTACACCGTCTTGCAATGCCGGCCCCATGGTGATTACCAGCTTGGTCTTACGTTTGTTGATAAGAAATTCATTTTTCATGGTGCAAATATATAAAGAAGCGTCTTGTAAGTCAATGCAATAGTGGAGCCCCCTCAGGCAGGAGCTGTAAACTCTCTATAATAAAGCGACCTCTCTGGGAGGTATATAGTTTATCCACTTTTATTTTGGCCACGCTTTTTGTAAACTACTTTTATTTTCGATCAACAACCGCATATAATCTAATTCCAGGCTGATCATTTCCATGTTCCTTCGGCGCAGCCATTCAGACAACCAGGCAAAGCGAAGCGCAATAATAAAATCCACCAGATACTTCCAGCTTGTTTTGGAGATAATTCCGACCTCCTTCATTTCGGCAATAAAACTTTTAATGAGATCACCGGTGAGGCTTTGGGGATCTTCAACCCCGACACAACCGATTAAGTTGGCCGCATCATAAATCTCACTTTTGTATCCTGAAAATTCCCAATCGATTACGCATTTAATATCATCAGCGGACCAGATAATATTCATCGGATGATAATCGCCGTGACAAAAGGCCACAGGCAGCTTTTCATACGAAGGCATGAAATCTTTTTCCAGGAAACATGCGACATCTTTAATATCACTTACAATGTTTTTATTGTAAAGATTAATTTCGCGGATTAATTTGTATACATAGTCTTTGAGGGAGAATGTCTTTGAGAAATCAAAAAAAGGCAGGCCAGAAGATTTCCGGCGCAACTCGATGAGAAAATTGGCCAGCACAGACCCGCGCCATTTTTCATACATGTATTTTTCCCGATCAAGTAAGACGCCCGGCACAAAAGGAATCATTTGCCAAAAACAATTTTTGTATTTGATGACATGTTTTCTTTTATCAGCGGCCAAATATGGCTGGATGCGCAAGAGGTTTTTTTCCGATAAAAAATCAAGTGTCCCGGCAATTTTTCGCTTAAGATCAAGAGATTTCGGTGGCACTTGCTCCAGCACAAGAAGCTTGCCATTTTCATCTTCAAGCACAACGCGAAAAACTGAACGCTCAGGACTGCCTTGGATGGAAATATCGTGACGCAACTTTTTCAGGCGCACGTGCCAGCGATCCGCAACTGTTTGCAAGGTTTCCTTGCTAAACAAAGGTGTTTCTTCTTTGGCGTGAATATGAGCATTTTTCTCTAGGCGAATGATGCGTGCCGCATAGACAATGCCGCTGGCGCATTTATTACCGGCGACAAAAACATTCTTCGCATCCTTCCAGTCAAGGGTAAGATTGCAGCCGTTGGGACATTCCTGGCAGATTAAGTTTATCATGTTCCGATACGTGATTTTAAAATTTATTCCCGTTTAGATTTTTTATTTCTTCCAGCATGTTTTCCTAACGCGGCAATTTTCTTTGCTCTGGGCAGTTTTTTTATTTTGATTTCCAAACGCATTGCATCGCTTCTATTCATCGTAGCGCTTGTTGCCTGTAATTTTACCGGCCTTCGGGAGTGGGTATATTTTGCCGCTGTTCCCTTGCCGTGAGCGGCAAGACGTTTCTCGATGTTGTTGGTCATGCCTGTATACAGACTGTCATCCGAACAACGCAAAATATACACAACCCATACTTTGCTCTTTTGCTTAGCCTTGATATTCATGATATGATTTATCTACAATAGTGCGATTAACATTGCCATTTAAATTTACGTACATGTTAATGTTAGGGACAGATGTTTCTCAAGAGGCCACCTTTATGGGGAAAATTTTTCAAAGTGACAACCGGAAATATCCCGGGAAAATAATTGACAAATGATGTGTAAAACAATTAAATGAAATCGCCCTGATTTATGTCGGGGCCCGATCACCGGGCAAAACATTCGAGGAGAGAATTATGAAAATATCGATTAAAGAACTTGAGGAACTGACGCGCCGTGCAGTGAAGAAATACGGCTACAATGACAAAGAAGTTCAGGTCATCGCTGATGTGCTGCTCTATGCCCAACTGCGGGACAATAATCAGGGAGTGGTGAAACTCATCGACATGGGAATTCCCGAAGACCCGAAGGCAGGAGAAATCGTGATCGAAAAGGAAACCCCGATTTCCGCGCGAATCAACGGCACCAAAAACCACGCTATGCTGGTTGTCGGTAAAGCGATGGAAATAGTAAAAGAGAAGGCGAAGAAAAGTGGATTTGCTATTGCCGGGACATTCAACACCAA
The DNA here is from genome assembly GCA_963710995.1 of uncultured delta proteobacterium. GTDB lineage: Bacteria > Desulfobacterota > Syntrophia > Syntrophales > Smithellaceae > Smithella. Next base: position 1,992 of record CAVQCU010000244.1, on the reverse strand, counting down.
CACATCATCCGGAGCTATTGGTTACTATCCCTCCCGTCTGGCGAGGGAGGGGCTGATCGGGTTTGCTTTCAGCCGTTCACCGCAGAGAGTTGCCGTTTACGGATCATACGAACCTGTATTTGGAACCAATCCTCTGGCCGTTGCTATTCCCAGCGAGCAGGACCCCATCATTCTCGATATGTCGACAGCCGCGACTTCCTATTTTGGACTGGTAGAAGCTCAGACAGCGGGCAGAAGCATTCCATCTGATTTTGCCTACGACAACCAGGGCAATCCGACGACCGATCCGCAAAAAGCCATTGCGGGCGCTATCCGCTCCTTCGACCGGAGCTACAAAGGATCAGGTCTCGCGCTGATCGGCGAGATACTGGCGGGGCCGCCTTCTGCGGAATCGGCGACAGCAAGGGCAATTGGGGACATCTGATTTTTGCCATTGATCCGGAACTCTTGACTGAGCGCGACAAGCTTGTAAGTAATGTTTCGGAGATCATCAGCAAGGTTAAGTCCACGAAGAAACTGCTGGGAGTGGACGAGATATTCGTGCCGGGAGAAAGAGAAAGCCTTCTGGCCAGACAGCGTCAGGAATCCGGCCTGATTGAAGTAGAGGATAATCTGCTTGCAGAGCTGCGCAAAGTGGCTGGCTAAGTATGAACTGGCACAACATGATTATTGCAGAAATTACATTAAAAGTAAAACCTGATCGAATGAATGACTTTACCAAGTACACAAAAGATAATGTTGAAAATAGTCTAAAAGAAGCCGGCATTCGGAGATTTGAGTTTTATAAAGAAAAAGAATCAAAGAATGTTTTTGTTTTATTTGAAATTTATGAATCAACAGATGATCAGATAAAACATAGAGAAACATTGCATTACAAGAACTGGAAAGCCAATATGATGTCTGTATTAGAGGAGCCTTACATTGTGAAACAATATGAATCGGTGGTATCAGATCCTACTGAATTATAATTATAACTATGGGAAGGAAATAAACTATGATGGAATTCAAGAATGTAACAATTGTCAAAAAATCAAATATTTATTTTGACGGCAAGGTTACCAGCCGGACGGTAATTTTCCCGGATGGTTCAAAAAAAACACTGGGCATCATGTTTCCCGGAGATTATGAATTCGGCACAGCGGAGAAGGAGATTATGGAGATTCTTGCCGGCAATCTCGATGTTCTGCTGCCCGGCGCTTCCGGATGGGTAACTTTTAAAGAAGGAGAGGTCTTTGAAGTGTCAGCTCAATCCAAATTCAGTTTAAAGGTCAAGAGCCTTACGGACTATTGCTGTTCCTACGTTCTCTAAGAAAATGCTGAACTCTCTTAACATGTGGTACAAACATCGGTGATAGGTCACTATGTTAAATAGGATAAACATTAGCTCCAAGGAACAGATTCTGATAATTTATATCGTTTTGGCAGCTATTACGCTTGCTGTTTTCTGGCAAGTGAATCAATATGACTTTGTCTACGATGATGTCGTGTATGTCACACAGAACAGAAATATCCAGTCAGGAATAACGCCGGAAGGATTACACTGGGCATTCAGTACAAAATATGCCGACTTATGGACGCCGCTGGTATGGATCTCCTTCATGGTCGATTATCAGCTTTTTGGTTTGAACGCCGGCGGTTATCATATGACCAATCTTATCCTGCATATAATGAGTACTCTTCTGCTCTTCTGGGGGTTGCGTCGAGCGACACAACGGCGACCAGGTCGGCGGTGATCCGCTTGCTGATGTAGTTGCGGGCCGCGTCTTGAGCGCGGTCGAGATCGTCGGACTGCATCGAGGTGATGTCGAAGAACATGACGATGAGGCGATGATTGCGCAGTTCCTCCTGGGTCGCGATGCCGGACTTCGCGCCGAAGACGCCGTTGGGCGCGGAGGCGTTGATGGTGGCTTCGTTGAGTGCCGCGGCCTGGTCGACGCTCTCAAAGTCGAAGCTGGCGATATGCTGCGGCTTGCCGTCTTCGGTGATGGTGAA
>CAVQCU010000243.1:0-15333 GCA_963710995.1 uncultured delta proteobacterium | reverse complement strand
GTATCAAACCTAATTTTTCAAGTTCTTGAAGATTCTCTATACCCATCTCAATAAGATTAGACATCATTTCGCTTCGAGAAAAACGACCTCTTATCGCACGCAATCTGTCAATTTCTTCAACCACACTTGGTTTTATCATTACGGTGTATTGCTTTTTCGTTTCTTCTATTTTCGGTCTTCCCATAATTACGCCTCCTTAATTTCTTAATAATAAATACACTATGTTTATTATGTTTAAATGATTATAAACTATATTTAATGGTCTGTCAAGTATTTTTTTACTCTTCCAAAAGATTACGGAGTGACAATTTTCGCCGTATGCAGGGGTATTTATTTCTTCCTGTAATCCTTATTTTTCAAATTCTTAATTTTATGCTAATTTACAAATAGTAATTGTTAGATAATTCTTTATGGTGTAATTAAATGGATATGCTGATACCAATAATTATTGTAATAGTAATAATTACATTCTTCTTTTGGCAACGGAAAAAAGTTGAAAAATCAAAGGTAGACTATGTAAAGATAAGTTATGAAAAGCAGCTACTAAATAAGTGTTTTGGGGATAGAGGTAAGGTAGAGCGATTAATAAATTATGAGTTAAAAAGAAATCCAAAATTGACGAGAGAAGATGCTGCAAGAAATGCGAGTAATTCTATTACACGAGACAATCGCTAAGGTCTAAACCGTATAACAAGTTATTTGAGTATGTACGCACATCTCTCGTTTAGCTTTCCATTGCACCTTTCAACCAGTAATCCTCAATTTTGTCGACTACCCACTACTGAAACTTTGGTGAAATCAACTATTCGCCTGTTCATAAATTTTGAAAAATCGGTAATTGAAATTTTTTGTTTCTTACTTCCTGTTATCCACAAAATGTTCACCTCGACAAAAATGCAAGATTTCAAATAGTAATCTGCAATATAATTGCGATAGATAATCTCTAGTTAATTAGGAGTGAATGAACAGAAAATAGTTTGATTATTGGTTAATATTAAGTTATTAGAATTAAAATTACAGTTCTTGACAAGGGGTATTATGCCGACAGTGCTGTCGGCGTTTGCAACATTAGTACCGATCCATATAAACAATGTTAGAGCGCATCGGATGCCCCTCGCTACTCTTCCAGACCTATTGACCTACTACCGCGCGGCGCTTTGCGGTAGGGCTAGAAAGAGTCGATGATACTCGGTACCATCGGCTGCTTAACCCTCTACTTGAAAGAGCGATTACAAATGGGAGGATTACGACATGGCTAGATGCACAGCACCAGTACGCGGCCATCGCACAGCGAGCGGTCGAGCGGCCTGCCCTGCATGCGGTGGCGGTTATCGCGGCTACGGCGGCTACGGGTCGTACTCGTACCCGTCCTACTCTCCACCGCGGAGCAGCGGGGGCGGCCAGAGCAGCGTCGGCGGGTCCGGCGGCAGCGCAAGGCCGCGCTGGTCGCGAGCAGGTTCGTCCGTGGTGTACACGCCTGCCGAGGTGAGGGCACTCACGCCGGTTCGCGACAGCATCGAGAAGCGAGCGCCCCTGCCTGACCCTCGGGACGTCTTTCTCTGCCATGCGTGGGACGACCGGGGAGGGGCCGCCAAGGAACTGCACGATCTGCTCGAGTCGCGCGGTGTCTCGGTCTGGTTCAGCGAGAAGGACGTCGCCCTCGGCACGCCGTTGCTCCGCGAAATCGACAAGGGACTGGCGAAGTCGCGAGTCGGGATCGTGCTGGTGACCCCTGCGCTGCTGCGCCGCCTCCAAGGAGAGGGCATCGCCGACAAAGAGCTATCGGCACTCCTAGCGCGTGACCTGCTCGTTCCCATCGTGCACGGCACGACGTATGAAGCTCTCCGTGAAGTCAGCCCTCTGCTCGGCTCGCGAAGTGGCCTGAACACAGCAGAAGATACGATGGCAAATGTCGCGGCCAAGCTCGCCGAGCTGGTTGCCCCCTAGCTCTATTGCCCACACAGGTCTGGGTGGCCGCTGACACGCAGCAGCAGTTGCTAGATCGGTTGTCGGTATTAGAGCGCATCGTGTTCAATTCTCCGTGACTGTGCGCCCTAACAAGTCGTCCAAGCCGACCCGCGAAAGCGGGCGACTTAACTCCAACGTTGGCCGCCCGAAAATCGAGAATGGAACAATCAGAACCGCGATACGGTCCTGTTCTGGCGGCACGAATGAGTAGATTCCCCATTTTCAGTAAGGAGGTAATCGTGAAGAAGACAATGCTGATATTGCTGGTTTTTGTAAGTGTTTTCTTGAGCATAGTAGGGAATTGTTGCGCTTCTGGCTGGGAAGCGGTCTCAAAAGACGAGGTAAGCACAACCTATTACGATTCTGAGCGCATTGAAGCATCTGGACAAACACAAACGTTTTACACAAAAACGGAGTGGATCACATCTGGTTTGCTTGTTGTCAAAGGCGAGTATTTTATCAGCAAAATTAAACTCGATTGCAGCAAGAAGACCATAAGGCTTCTGGAGCGGCAGTATTTTGATGTAAACGGGGTTCCTGGAAAAATAGAGAATATTCAGAATATTTTAATTCTGAAGAGGTCTGAATTTCTGGAGAAGAAGATAGATGAAGACACCCTTTTCTGGTTTAAATTAGTTTGTACGAAAAATAAGAAACCGTGAAGCTAAGTTCTAGGCACGACCAGAAAAGTTTATCGGCCAACCAACGGTTGCATGCGGACTGCCAGGGCCGCACATCCGTGCAAACTTGTCAGACCAACTTGGCCCTGGCAGCCGGTGAGCCGCAGCGTTAGCGATGCAGATGCTGATTCCAATATGGAGTACTAATGGCTTCGAGTGATTTCGGTAATCAATTAAACAAAACGTTTGATGAGGTTTTTAAGCAAACTGACCGTGCTTCTGCCATAGTGTCAAGTGCTTTACTTGAAGAGTTATTGGAAAGACTTCTTCTCGCATACTTAGTAGACAATGTATCGGTAAAAAGAGACTTGTTTGAAGGTATAGCACCCCTTTCCACGATGAGCGCAAAAATTAATCTGGCCTATTACTTGGGATTATTGGATCAAAACGAATTTGATGATCTAAAACTTATAAAGAAAATTAGGAATGATTTTGCTCATTCATTCGAGGGCATCAATTTCGATACTCCGCGAATTAAGGACAAATGTCTTCTTTTAAAAATGCTTAAAAGCACGAATCCGCCGAAAGATGCAATGGATAGTGTTAAGAACGTCAAAACGTTTTTTCAAATTAACACAACACTACTTGCTTCTATACTTTATTTCAAAATTGAAGAAATCAAGCATGCAGAGCCGCACAAGTACAGGATAGATAATAGTAATGGAATAGATAAAGAGGTAAAAACCCGCTAACAAGAACAATACAGCTGATCGCTACGCTCCGGCTGATTTTTCGTTAAGCAGGTCAATTGAAAAAAAATGATGCTTTGATTGTGAGGTCATAAGATAATATAAAAAAATGTCCTTACGCCAAATAATTTTATGATTGTTCTTTATTTTATTATAAATATCTTGATATAAGAACGGTTCACGAGTAGATTTTGACATCAATAGTAAAGTAGTTGATATAATACCGAAGCCTATAACATTCAGTCGAAAAGGAGAAAGTATCATGAAAAAAGTTATGGTTTTATTGACTATGGCTGTTTTAATACTAGTGTTCAGCAAGGCTTTTGCGCTTCCTCCAACGAGCGCACTTCCTCCGCTGCATGCGGTGGACAGTATGAGGTGGCTACAGATGGTAGAGAACCTCGACGGGTCGAGAATGGTAAATCCGATAACGATATACTCCGACAAGAAAATGGACATATTCATTTTTGAAAATTTCATGAATGTGAAAAATCGGACAATCGAACAAGCGATGGCGATGTTTTCAAAAACAGGAAACTTTGGCACGGTGCTTTACTACGAGATTAAAGACGAAGCATTGAGAAAGCAGCTTATCGCCGACATTAGAAATAAGATAAAGCGGAGAGACGAATTTGAAAAACGGGAGCGGGAATACAGAGCTGTTATAAGCGAAGGCAAGCCTGCTGTAGGCCCCGCTCCACGTGCGGACATGATGGATTATTTCGTTTCAACGTTTCAACGGCAAGATAAGGACGGTGTGCCAAAAGATGCAGAATTACTTAAATGGATAAAAAGCATAGTATATTTTGATATGCAGCACAATAAAATGATCGAATTGAAAAAAAGTTACATTGACCAGAACGGTGAGCTAATAGGGTGGATCAGCTTCCAGGACGAGATAGACCTGAGTACAGCTCCAATATTTAACGGAATAGCACACGATATTACAGCCATGCTGCAGAAGACAATTCCTCCAAAGCCCCCCAGCCCTCAGCAGATGCTACAGGAACAGAAACAGAAAAATCAACAGATGGGTACGTGCATTAGAGCATGCAAAGGGGATGGGCAGTGCGTTGACTCATGCTTTCATTAGCCGCATTGTTTAATATTAATTTATTAATATTAAAATTACATTTTTAACCGTGGGATGTTATGCTGACAGTGTGGCAGCGTTTGCAGTATTAGCACCGATCCATATAAACAAATGTTGGGCAGATTAAGGAAAAGATTATGCCAAAGCCATCACCGTTGCGCTTGATTAAGCGATGCCTACTATTTCATCCGAGGGATGATGCCAAGTCCATTCCCCCTATGACCCGTGGCTTGTATGTCCTCTACCGAAGGGTCGAGCCGCCCGCAAGCGGATATAAAAAACAACTAGATGTTTTCTACATCGGGATTGCCGGTGTCCGCAAAGACACGACGCAGGGTATCGGCGAGCGACTGAAGCACCACGCCATAAGCAAGAGCAAGAAGGGCCGCTGGACTCACTATTCTGCTTTCGAGGTTCACGACAACATCACCAGTGCGGAGATTAAGGAGCTTGAGGGAATACTCCTGCACATTTTCCGTTACGACCCACGGGTTGAGCTTGAGAATGACCAAGTTGGCTCAAGCAAGCTGAAGAGCGTCTCTGGCAAGGACGTTTGGAAAGCATGAGTGAAAGCCCAACCAGCTCAGTTCAGACGTTGCACCTTTTAACCAGTAATCCTCAATTTTAACAACCATGCAACACCAAAACTTTGTAGGTGTAAGCAACATTTTAATTCATTTCTTTTGCTATGTATATTCATGACTATTTTTAAATCTTTCAAACATTTTCTCAAAATCATCATCAAGAATCTCAAACGGCGGAACATATTTTTGCCACTTCACAGGATTAATAAACTGTTCACGCCCGATTCCTAAAGTATACTCCCCGTCAGAATTTTTTATTTTATGTCTAATATTATATAAACGCCTTTTAAAGAACCATAAAAAAGCTTTTATTCTTTCCATTTTTTTCTTTAATATTTTATCATCTATTTGTTGCAAATCTTTTGTGATGTATCTTGTTAAATATCTGGCAAGAGCAGCCCCGTTATCCTGATGCCTAATAGGCTTTCCAAAACGAATCCCTTGCCCTTCAGAATAAGGCCAAAAAGATTTTAATACTTCCAAATCAGCAACCCATGAACCATAAAAAAGAAGATGAAAATGTGCCATTCCATTTTTTTGAAACTCCATTACCCAAGTAACAAAATTATTAGGTTCTCCTTTCTTCTTTTTATAAGCTCTTAACTTATGCAAAAAATCACCCACTAATTGACCGCCAAAAACAGCCATAAATTCTTCATCACCCCAACACCACCAATCTGGAATTATATATTTTACACGGTCAGGTGCAACGGTCAAAATTAAATGCGAAACTTTTCTCAACCCCTTAACTTCATCTAAAGCCTTTTGTCCGACAACATATCCATAATGGTATTCAGAATTCCAACGACTCTTTAGAGGAAAAGTCTTTACTTCCCCTTTGTCACTCATAAGCAGGGGCGTTCTTTTACCATCCACGCGAATAATCATTTTTTTATAATTGTTAATAATATCCATTTCATCCACAAAACCATTCTTTAAATTTAATAAACTTGAAGAAATGTTTTCCCAATTATTCCCTAGAGAGGCAAGGCCATAAGGGCAAACCTCTTTTTCTTTCGTTTTTCGATCAAAATCATCATTTGAAAAGTCGAGACTTTTTCGCCGTGCCTTGCTTACGCTAGGAGCTTGCACGGCTCTCGTCTCGACAACCCTTGAGCCCGGAATATTATCCAAAACGAACTTGACTAAATCTGACACGAAATACCCCCCGATAATCCAAGTTGCCTAGCAATCCTTAATTCAGCTGAAATGTCCGGCCTCCGCCACCGTCCGGACATTTCAGCTGTCACCCTCGCCGTGTCATTCTCGTGGCAGAACCAACAAAAAAAGACGCAGAAGATCGCAAAAGCGTATTTCTTTACGCCTTAATAAGTTATTGACTAAATTGTTAAAATTTGATTTATCTAAAACACAGGAAGGATTAGGCGGCAGCCTCATATCCGTAGTGTCCGGGGTCCGATTCCCTGCACCGCCACCAAAATAAAGTCTCCCCCGTCCATCCGGCGGGGAGACTTTATAAAATTGATGTTTTTTGATTGCAAGGTTATACAAAACCTCTATTAAATTGTCTCATTTACGTACGTAATTTCTGATCAAGATCAGCCAATGCACTCAATCTTTTTTTACTATTGACAAAATGAACAAAAGCACAAAAAAAATTGATAAAATATTCAAGCCCTCATTCTTTTTCAGAAGCCCTCATTTCCAGTCAATTATGGCCAGTTCGCACCTGCGAACTCCCCGTAAAAATTACATGTTGGAAAATTCTCAAGAGATAATTGTCACTACATCTACCGGATCAAAGTTACTTTCTTTTTATTCGCATCATGAAAAAAGCAAGGGTTTGATTATTCTTCTGCATGGTTGGGAAGGTTCTTCTTCTTCCGCTTATATTTTAGCTGCCGGAGATTATTTTTATAATCTTGATTTTTCCATTTGCCGTTTGAATTTACGAGATCACGGAGATTCACACCATCTCAACGAAGGGCTCTTTCATGGCGCTTTACTGGAAGAAACATTCGAAGCAGTAAATTATTTATCACAGCACTCAAAAAACCTGCCCATATATCTGATAGGTTTTTCTCTGGGCGGAAATTTTGCTTTGCGTATCGCTATAAAACACTACAGGACGCCGATAGCAAACTTAAAACATGTTTTTGCCATCAGCCCACCGCTCGATCCTTACAACTCAACTTTGGCTATCGATAACGGCTATTTTTTCTATCGTAAATATTTCCTGAAAAAATTGAAACGGTCTTTGATCAAAAAACAGCGGCTTTTTCCTAAAAAATATGATTTCAATAAAGTGTTGAAATCCAAAACTTGTATGGGACTGACAGAAGACATTATGCCTTACTTCCCCGTCCTGAGCTCTTACCGCGACTATTTTAATTTATACACACTGAAAAATGATTCTTTTAAAAATTTGAACATACCTGTAAGAATATTTATCGCGGAAGATGATCCCGTTATTCCGCATGAAGATTATTACAATATACAAGAAAATGCATTTTTGAAAATATCAAGACAAAGATTTGGCGGTCATTGTGGTTTTATCGACTTATTCCCCTTAAAGTGCTGGTATAATCAAATAATTGCCGAAATTATAAATTAGATTTCAGGACATTTAGTTTTATGGATTTAACACTGTTTCAGCAAAAAGATATTTTCCCACGTTTTGTAAGGGATAAATTAGCCTCCGTGCCTATTGATTACAAAGAAATGAATCTTCAGATTGATAAATCCAGACAAGAAGGCTCTGCCCATCTTAAAGCCGCAGTGGTTTTATTACTCAATTTTAAAAACATTTATGGCAAATCCGAATATGTTTTTCAACTCATTAAACGATCGGATATGGTTTCCCAGGGCGGAGACATCAGTTGCCCCGGTGGAATGCTGCAGCCGAGTAGAGATAATTTTTTAAATTTCTTTCTAAAAACCAAAATACTCCCTGCAATGCGCGGCAGGAAAGCAAGCCTTATTCAGAGCGGGGACAAGGAAACAGCCGCCCTTATTCATCTTTTCTTAACTAACGCACTGAGAGAAGCATGGGAAGAAATCGGATTAAATCCTTTCAACATAAAATTTCTCGGCGCCCTGCCATCCTACTCTCTGATATTATTCGCCCGGACAATTTTTCCCGTTGTTTGTCTTACGCCTAAGCCTTTTGCGTACCGATTAAGTTCGGAAGTGGAAAATATTTTGGAAATTCCTGTCAGCTTTTTCTTCAACAGCGACAATTACGCCATGCTGGACATCAAGACATCTCTGGGAGAAGGCACAGAACCTCTGCAATATCAGACGCCGTGCCTTATCATTCCCAATGTCCGAGGAAATGATGATATTCTCTGGGGGGCCACATTCAACATCATTCATAATTTCCTGCGCATCATTTCCGACGGCACTCTGCCTTCAACATATTCTTCCCGAACATTAAACAAAGTTCTGACCATCAAATACATCTCCCCGAGGGGCTGATTTCATGGCCGTATTAAAAATAAAACAATCAACCATTAAAACCATCATCTTTGATTTTGACGGAACATTGGCAAAATTAAATATTGATTTTTATCGAATGCGCGAGGCGGTTGGGAAACTTATTTTATCCTATGGTATTACCAGAGATGAACTGCATACAGACTTTGTTTTAGAAATGATTGACTCTGCCGCAGCAATCTTAAATCAGCGATCCTCACATATATCCAAAAATTTTTTGATGAGGCTAATTCCATAATTGAAAAAATTGAAATAGAAGCGGCTGAAAATGGTAAACTTTTTGACCGCACAAAAGAATTGCTCAATTCTCTTAAGTCGCTGAAAATCTCCTGCGGAATAATAACCAGAAATTGCGCCAAAGCCGTGAAAATCGTATTCCCTGACATATTATCCTACTGTCCTGTGGTTGTCTGCCGTGATGCTGTGAATAAAGTTAAACCGCACCCGGAACATTTAAACATGGCATTAAACAAACTTGGCGGTTCAGCTAAACACACATTGATGATTGGAGATCATCCTCTGGACATAAAAACAGGCCGCAAAGCCGGAACAAAAACCTGCGGAGTTCTAACCGGTAATTTTCAAAAAAACGATTTTATAGAAGAGGAAGCGGATCTGGTTTTGCCGCATGCCGCGGATATATTAGACATAATTAAATGATTGTAAATAAATATTGTCTTTAATTGACAGGCAACATTGTTTTAACTTATAATATATTTCCACTTAGATTCACACGTGGGATACCACGGATATCTTAGATATTCTCCGCCTGTGGCGGGATAATTCGACCTGCAAGCTTCACTGCACTTTGTTTCTGAAGCTTGGGGCTCATTACAACTAGCAAATATTACGACACTGCGTTTGTAATATTTGAGTTTCATTATCAATGGAGTCTATTATGGAATCAGAAATATTTCTAGAACGCCTTGTTAGCTTCAAAAAAGCATATCCGGAAAAATTCATTTCGGAAGATGAAATTTTCAGTCATATTCGTCGCGGCGATCATATTTTTGTTGCCTCCGGTTGCGGTGAGCCGCAATACCTTGTCCAGGCGATGATACGTTATGTAGAATCCCACCCCAAAGCTTTTTTTGATGCTGAAATTATCCATGTTTACTCATTAGGTCTTGCTCCTTATACCGGCGCCAAGTATAAAGCGAACTTTCGCCATAATTCTTTCTTCATCGGCAATAGTACCCGAGATTCCATTAATACAGGAATGGCTGACTATACGCCTATTTCCCTTTCCCAAGTTCCCTCCTTGTTAGCCAGTGGCGTTATCCGCATTGATATAGCACTGATACAAACTTCCCTTCCGGATGATCATGACTATCTGAGTATCGGGGTCAGTGTGGACATAGTAAAAACCGCAGCGGAAAAGGCAGCAATTGTTATTGCTCAAGTAAATCCTAACATGCCCCGGATTCACGGCGACGGCTTTATCCACATTAAAGATGTTGATTTCATTATTCCTTACGATGAGCCGCTTTTAGAAGTAACAGGAGTTCCAACAAGTGAAGTTATTGAAACCATCGGTAAAAACGCGGCACGCTTAGTGCAGGATGGCGACACCATTCAAGTTGGTTGGGGCGGCTTGCCCAATGCCATCATGGCCAGTTTATACAACAAAAAGAATTTGGGAGTTCATACGGAACTTTTAAGCGACGGCCTGGTGGAATTAATTAAAGCAGGCGTTATCGATAATTCCAGAAAAACCATTGACCACGGAAGAACAGTTGCAGCTTTCAGCATGGGGAAAAAATCCACTTATGATTTTCTCAACAATAATCCTTCCATATCATTTCGTACACTGGACTACACGAACAACCCGTTAATTATTGCCCGAATAGAAAATATGGTCGCCATTAACAGCGCATTGGAAATAGACTTAACCGGGCAAGCGACTTCGGAATCAATCGGCGGCGTCTTTTACAGCGGTATCGGTGGACATCAGGATTTTATGAGGGGCGCTTTATTTTCCAAAAATGGTAAAACCATACTGGCGATGAAATCTACTTCTCTTAACGATACCATTTCCCGTATTGTTCCTGCTTTGAAGGAGCAAGCGGGAGTAACTCTCAATCGCAGCGATGTACGTTATATAGTGACGGAATACGGCATTGCCTACCTGCATGGAAAAAATATCAGAGAACGAGCCATGGAATTAATTTCCATAGCTCATCCCAAGTTCCGGCCATGGCTGATTGAAGAAGCAAAAAAACGCGGCTTGATTTTTAAAGATCAGGCCTTTATCCCCGGAACCCACGGCGAATATCCCAAAGATTTGGAAACATATTTAACTACCAAGACCGGCGCACAGATTTTTACCAGACCTGTTAAAATCAGCGATGAAACGCTTTTAAAAGATTTCTTCTATTCACTATCCGACAGGAGCATCCACAGACGATTCCTCTCCTATCGTAAAGACATGCCGCACGAAAGACTACAGGATTTTGTAGTCATTGATTATACGAAAGAACTTGTGCTGGTAGTATTGATAGGAGATCAGGATAACCAGTTCATTGCCGCCGTTGGTCAATATGGAATTGATGAGGCCACACATTCCGCTGAAGTGGCTTTTGCTGTTCGTGACGACCAGCAAAATACCGGTATAGGTTTCGCATTGCTGCAATATCTAACTTATCTTGCCAAAAGACAAGGACTACTTGGTTTTACCGCGGATGTTCTCGTTGACAACAAGCCAATGCTCCATGTCTTCGAAAAAGGCGGATTTGATATAAAGAGAACATCCGACAGCGGTGTTTACGATTTAATATTGAAGTTTAAAACATAACTTATAAAAGGAGCTTTACAATTGATTAATCCCAATGTGTTTCGAGAATATGACATAAGAGGTGTTGTGGACAAAGATTTTAATGAAGAATTTGTTTTAAACCTTGGCAGGGTTATTGGAACCTGTGCCGCCCAACACAAAATAAAGAACATGACCATCGGGCGTGATTGTCGTTTGAGCTCAGATGCCTATCACAATTTTTTAATCAAAGGTCTTAATTCCTCTGGTATTGATACAATTGATATCGGCCTTTGCGCTACTCCCATGCTTTACTTCTCTATCCGCCATTTTCACGTTGGGGGAGGAGTTATGATTACGGGCAGCCATAATCCACCCGAATTCAATGGTTTCAAGATTTGTATCGGCCAGGACACCATTTACGGCGAACAAATTCAGGAACTAAGAAAAATTATGGAAAGCGGTAAATATTCCACAGGAAGTTCATTATCGCAATCTCTGGACATTTCTTCAGAATATGAAAATTATCTTTTTAATCATACTAAAATCAGCAGAAAGATTAAAGTCGTTGTTGACGGCGGCAATGGTGTCGGGGGATATTTTGCTCTTCCCCTTTTAAAGCGTTTCGGCTGCGAAGTTATCCCCATCTATTGCGAACCTGATGGCCATTTCCCTAATCATTTTCCCGATCCCACTGTAAAAGAAAATTTAGCGGAATTGATTAAATTAGTCGGCAATCAAAAAGCGGACTTGGGAATAGCATTTGACGGCGATGCTGACCGTCTCGGAGTTATAAGCGATAACGGGGAAATAATCTGGGGAGATAAACTACTGCTTCTTTTTTCGCGTCAAATTCTCCAGGAAAGACCCAATTCCACAATCATTGGCGAAGTAAAGTGCTCACAGGTTTTATTTGATGATATCAAGAAACATTACGGCAGGGCGATCATGTGGAAAGCAGGACATTCGTTGATTAAGGCGAAGATGAAAGAAGAAAAGGCTGTGCTGGGCGGGGAAATGAGCGGTCATTTCTTTTTTGCCGACCGCTATTTTGGCTATGATGATGGTATTTACGCGGCGATCAGATTATTGGAAATCCTTTCCCAGACAGGTAAAAAAATAAGTGAATTGTTTTCCGATGTACCGAAAACTTATGCCACGCCGGAAATCAGAATTGATTGCGCCGATGACAAAAAAACAGAAATTGTGGAAAGAATCAAAAACCATTTCCGGACCACGCCTGGCATTGTTGAAATTGACGGAATACGTATTCCTTTTGAGGACGGATGGGCGCTGGTACGTTCTTCCAATACCCAGCCGGTCATCGTTTTACGTTTCGAAGCTTCATCGGAAGAAAGCTTGCAGAGAATTCGCAACGAAGTGGAGCCCCTGCTCACTATTTGAAACCTTATTGTGAAACTCCAATTCCGAAAGCGAAGCGTATAACCTAAAGGTCACACGTCGGAATTGGCAAGTTGAACAATCCCGCGAAGCGGAGGGTGCAATACCCCGCAGCTTGCTACGAAATGTTTCCAAAGCTTGCTTTGGGGTTCATACCCGTGATTGGAAGATTAGAGGTTTAGACGTGTTCGCAGGAAAAGTTAGTAATTCTATGTGATTGGCCTTGCTTCTCTCCAAGCTTATAATCTTCTAACCTTCCAATCTTCCAACCCTAGTCTCCTGATCCTCTAATCTTCTGAGGGATAGCCTGCGGGGTTGTTAGATTGCCAACGCCATGTGTCGGCGCACATATCGGCAAGGCTGCGTCGGGCCCTCCATCCCAGAAGCTTTTGCGCAAGGGAAGTGTCCGCATAGCAGATAGCAATATCTCCGGGGCGGCGGTTCGTTATACGATAGGGTATCGTCTTCCCTGATGCTTTCTCTAAGGCGCGGAGCATCTCCATAACTGTGTAGCCCTGGCCAGTGCCAAGATTGATAATCTGTGGTGTTTGGAAAATATCAGTCTCTATATTTTTCAGTGCGGCCACATGCCCCTCGGCTAAATCCATAACGTGGATGTAGTCGCGCACACCTGTGCCGTCGGTCGTCGGATAGTCGTTACCGAAAATATTTATTAGCTCACGACGACCTACGGCAACCTGACTTATATAGGGCATGAGGTTGTTAGGAATTCCCTGAGGGTCCTCGCCAATGAGACCGCTTTCATGGGCGCCGACAGGATTGAAGTATCGCAGTAGAGCGATTCGCCAGACCGGGTCAGCAACATGAATGTCCCTGAGAATCTGTTCGATCATGAGTTTGGTGTGTCCATAGGGATTTGTTGGCGTCGAAGGACAATTCTCCCTGATAGGAATAATGGACGAATCTCCGTAGACGCAGGCGGAGGAGCTGAAGATGATTCGCTTCACACAGCGGTTCGCCATGACAAAACAAAGGGACATAGTGCTTTCAATATTGTTTTCATAATAGCGCAAAGGCTCGGCGATTGATTCTCCCACAGCCTTGAAGCCCGCAAAGTGGATAACGGACGCGATTTGGTGTTTCTGAAAAACGGCATCAAGGGTGGTACGATCCCGCAGGTCGATTTTATAGAAAGGCGGCCGCTTCCCCGTGATTTCCACGATACGCTCCAGAACAGAGGCCTTGCTGTTGGAGAGATTATCGATAATAACGGGGTTGTAGCCCGCGGCAATGAGAGCAACAATGGTGTGACTTCCAATATATCCGGTTCCACCGGTAACAAGGACTACGGGCTTCGAGGCTTTTACAAAACTAGTCATGGGGTTCATCCTTTCTTGGTGTTCGCTCTTTTTGTTCTCATCACATATCATTCATCTCATAACCTGATTTGAAATAGAGGTAAATGGTAACATGATTGAGAATGACAAAGCCATCGATAGATAAATTACAATTTTGAATTTAAAAAAAGTTTAAATTGGTCGGGGCGGCAGGATTTGAACCTGCGACATCCTGCTCCCAAAGCAGGCGCGCTACCAAGCTGCGCTACGCCCCGATTTCTAATTTTTTAATCTTTCCCCGAGTTTCTTTTTGAGCTGGGCAAATGCCTGCCCCCGATGACTTACTTTGTTTTTTATTTCCGCGGGCAATTCTGCGGCAGTCATCTTCAGCTCCGGCACCAGAAAAATAGGATCGTAACCAAAGCCGTTATTCCCGCGCCGCTCGTCAATAATTTGTCCGTTCCATTTACCTTCAAAATAATCGTAACTGCCATCTCTTCTATACAAAACTAACACACAAACGAAAAAAGCCTTTCTTTTTTCTTGGGAAATATTTTTTAGTTTGGTTAAAAGTTTTGTATTGTTTTCCTCGTCAGTGGCCTTTTCTCCGGCATAACGCGAAGAATAAATGCCTGGTTCGCCTGTCAAGACTTCCACCTGCAATCCGGAATCATCCGCCAAAACAGTTTCGCCGGTAAATTCGGAAATTATCTTTGCTTTCTTTAACGCATTTTCCTGAAAACTTTTTCCATCTTCGACAATTTCCGGCACTCCAGCATAATTACTTAAAGAAACTAATTCAATTCCCATACCTTCAAGCATTTCTCTAATTTCTCTTACCTTTCCTTCGTTACCGGAAGCGAAAACAATTTTCATGCTCTCAGGTCACCCACAACTTCTTTTTGCCGGTCAATAATCTTTTGAATGCCGCTTACGGCTAATTGAGTCATTAGGTCCAATTGTTCTTTATTAAAAGGAACTCGCTCTGCCGTGCCCTGTACTTCAATAAAGAGGCCGGAACCGGTCATGACAAAATTCATATCCACTTCCGCCCGGGAATCTTCTTCGTATTCCAAATCGAGAAGAATTTGATTATCAACTATCCCCACACTGATCGCGGATAAATAATCACTGACGGGAATTTCTTTTACAATACCTTCCTGTCTTAATCTTTTAAATAACTCTACAAGCGCGATAAAAGCCCCGGTAATTGACGCAGTCCTTGTTCCACCATCAGCTTGAATGACATCGCAATCTAAATAAATGGTTTTTTCACCAAAAGCGGTTAAGTCCGTCACAGCCCGCAGCGATCGGCCAATCATTCTCTGGATTTCGTGCGTCCGGCCTCCTAAACGGCCGCGGATGGATTCCCGCGTTGTCCGCGTTTGTGTGGACATGGGCAACATCGAATA
>CAVQCU010000242.1:0-12515 GCA_963710995.1 uncultured delta proteobacterium | reverse complement strand
GGTTTCGGTCGTATCCATAGGATAAGATGTCTTAAGTCCTTTCGAGTTCTGCGCTCAAAGATGGAAATTATGCTGATGATCTCCGCACATTCAATAGGCAGTAATTTCTTTTTTAGCCTTACCACACTTATGTAAAAAGAATTATGAGGAAGTTATAAATAAAAAAATAAATTAATATTTTTTAAATCACCAAACTGTTGTAATCGCTGTTTCCATCTGTGTAATCGTTTTTTCATTCACCGTCAGATAAGCTGCAAATGTTTCCCTCAATCTTATTTTCCAATTACTAAAATTACAAAAGTGTCCTTAATTTGTGCTGGTCTTGGCTTCGGGTTTTCGACTGTTGGTTCCGGTGCCGGAGCAAATTCTGCAGCGGGCAAATAGATATTATGAGTCTTAGCATCTATTGCCATAGTACGAGCTCCGCGTTGAGTTGGTACTGTTTCAGCTACTTCAAACTTGCCCGAAGCTGATTCCTTTACCACTGTTAAAGTACCTTCACCGTTTGCACTAAACGCAAGACCGGTTTTCTGATCAAAACCATTGCCATCCACACCTGAACCGATCGGTACCGTAGCAATTACCTTTCCTTTGTTCAAATCAAGAACTGTCATAACTTTGTTGTGACATCCCGAAAAGACACGGTGACGTTCTTTATCCAAACCCAAACCTGTTGGCTCCTCGCCGGGTTTCAATGAAAACCTTCTTAATACAGAAAGACTCTTACCGTCAATTTCGACAACCTCGGCAGTGTCTTCGATGTTAACATAAACCTTTCCCTTTTTATCAGCAGCGACAAATTCTGGCTTGCCACCAAGAGCAATTGTAGCGTTAATCTTTCCTGAGACTGCATCGAATACCGTAGCATCATTGCTTTTGCCGTTGAACGTGTATACTTTCTTATAAGTAGGCTCATACAAAATAGCATCCGGATTGGTTCCGGTCTTTACCTGTCCGATGATTTTTAGAGTTTTCAAATCAAAGATGACAGCAGTATTCGACTTTCCACAGCTGATAAATCCGCACCCAAGCTCAGACGCAATCACAATGCCGTGAACACCCGGCGTATTCGGAATATCGCCAACAATCTTATCTGCATCAATATCTATCACAATAACATGAGTACTTCTGGAAATATATAACCGGCGAGCTTCGCTGTCTATAGACGGATAATCCCACCCGCCTTCACCACCAATCTGAATCTTTTTGATTACATGATATCCGGGAGACCCGGCATAAGCAGTCGAACTAACAACTACAGCACAAAACAAACAAAGCACTTTAAAAAAAGTAAATTTCATTATTATTGCCTCCATATTGCTGCATGGTTGAACTATAGGAAGAACGGTATTGTATGTCAATGAAATATTGTTTTCAAAATGTAAGGTGTAGTGGCGATATTTGTCGGGCATGAATAGTGTTTGTTACGGATTCATTGAATAATTGGATCGAAAAGAGTAAAATAAAAATTCTGAATGTAGCTGGACCAAGAGTAAGTAAGGATAATAAAATTTATCAAGTTACTAAGGAAATTCTGGAAGCTGCATTCATTAAGGATAAGGGTCGTGGGTAAAAAACTTGATCCCCAAAAACAACTTGTAAGTTCTGAAGAATTGCTGATGTCCGAAGTTATTCAATCGGAGGCGATGATTAATCTTCTGGACAAGAAAGGAATAATTTCCAAACAGGAATTGCTGGAAGAAATGAAGAGAGTGCAGGCTAAGATGATTAAATCCAAGAGTTGAATTTATGATTATTACAGAAACAATTTCGCTTAATACAAAAGGCTTCAGCGATATTATCGATATAACTCCCCAAGTGCTTTCCATTGTTAAACGATCATTGATTGCTAATGGACTGGTTACAATTTTCTGTCCCGGCTCTACGGGATCGATAACGACTATCGAATATGAATCTGGAGTGTTACAGGACCTAAAGGATGCTCTCGAAAGAATTGCCCCTTCAGACATTCCTTATGAACATAATGAACGGTGGGGAGACGGCAATGGATTTTCACACGTCCGCGCTGCTTTAATGAAACCTTCCCTGACTGTTCCTCTTGTTAATGGAAAGCTGACTCTGGGAACATGGCAGCAGATTGTCTTCATTGACTTTGAAAATCGAGGAAGGCATAGAGACATTCTTGTGCAAATTATAGGTGATTAAAAAATATGCATTGTTCCAAAGAAGCACTTACATGACGGGAAACATCACAGATAGAATTCCAACTAGAACTGAATGCGAAGAACTCATGGCAAAATATTCTATGTTGCCGCACATCGTTGAGCATTCCATGCAGGTCATGCGTGTTTCTCTGGCGGTTACAGACCATCTAAAAGACGGTGTGTCCGTGAACAGGGATCTGGTGATTGCAGCCGCGTTGCTACACGACATTACCAAAACAAGGTCTTTTAAAACAAAAGAACGGCATGATGCTTCCGGAGGAACCCTTTTGAGAGAATTGGGATTTCCGAGCATTGCCGAGATTGTGGAGCAACATGTTATAATTCATAATCTGAATCTTGAGGGGAAAATTGAAGAGAGGGAGATCGTCTACTATGCCGATAAGCGGGTAATGCACGACAAAATTGTGACCATCGAAGAAAGGGTGCATGACTTGATACAGCGATATGGTACCGGAGAGGAGATACGCAACCAGATCATCCGAAACAAGGAACAGGTGCTTGCGGTTGAACGGAAGATTGCCGGCTTTATGAAAATCGACATCCATCATGCTATACAGGAAATACTTTGATAAGACATTGCTAAATTAGTTAAATAATTTTAAGGATGATTTCTATGGACATGGACAGGAGAAAATTGACCATTCCTGTTGCGAAAGATGAATCTGTATCGGAAATTCTAACCATGCCACCAAATAAAAATAGAACGTTAACCACAGGGGTGATCACAGCTCATGGTGCTGGCAATGACATGGAGAATGATCTTCTCGTTGCATTTACAGATGGCTTGACCAAAGCAGGTTATCCGACATTACGATTCAATTTTCCTTACAAAGAAAAGGGTCTGAAGGCACCGGATAGTCAAAAGAAATTGGAAGATACATGGACAGCAGTTTTTCGGCATTTCCAGGATAACACAACTGTTAATTTAAATCATATAATAGCGGCCGGTAAGTCCATGGGCGGAAGGATCGCTTCTCAGATGGCTGCCGAAAAAAGATTGCCGGTGGATGGTTTGATTTTTCTGGGTTATCCCTTACATCCGGTAGATGACCAATCAAAAATCAGAGATGCCCACTTATACCAGGTCAAAGTGCCTATGCTCTTTTTCGCAGGCACAAGGGATCGCCTGTGTGATCTGGTAAAACTGCAAACTGTTCTTACCAAACTGTCTGCTCCCTGGAAACTGAACATCATCGAAGGCGGTGACTACTCTTTTCATATTCCCAAGTCTATGGGCATTATAGAGTCAGACATCTTCGATCGAATTGGGAAAACTGCCAGGCAATGGATGGAGACAACTTTTGCTTAAAAATAATAATTTTAAAATAGGAATCGAGAATTGGGAAAATAGTCTTAAAAATGAATACGAGGCCGATAATTTGGCAAGGGAATGGGGGTTTGATGTTGATAAATTTCGCAAAATATGCGGGCAACCTACTATTCAAAGTTAGTCATAGTAAATCCCAAATGCACTTTAAGTGTGAATAGTCATTAATATAGGGAAATCCTCAATCAGGAGAGTCATCATGTTCGAGAATCAGATCATTCCGGGATACTGCCATCAACCGGGATTTCACTGTGCATCCAGCGCCATCCGAAACGTTCTGGCATTCTGGGGGATTCAGGTTAGTGAGCCCACCGTCATCGGCTTGGGGCGGGCGCCGGGATTCTTCTATATGATCCTTAATCAACGCCCTTCCCGACTTATCCATACACGTTGCCCCGCTCTGGAGGATAACTTCTTTCGGACCGTAGGTATGAAATTCCAGTGGCAGGAGACGGAGAACGCAGCAGATGCGACACGGCACGCTAAAGCATCGGTGGACCGTGGCCTACCGGTTCTTATCCAGACTGACATCGCCTATCTTCCCTATTTCAACACGGATCAGCACTTTCCTGGCCACGCCGTAGTCATATGTGGCTATAATGACGAAAAGGGAGAGTTCTATGTTTCGGACACGCTACATCCGGAAACGCTCGCTGTAGCGATACCAGACTTGGAACGCGCGCGGAGTGCCGTTTTTCCGCCCTTCGTGCTAAAGAACAAGTCCTTCGTCCTTGAGGACCTCTCGGGATTCCTTATTGACGAGGCCATAGTGTGGGGAGCCATCCGCCTGTGGGCTGAAGAGAACCTGAACGGCATTCTAGGGCTGCCTGTAGTCTACGGTGTCAGGTCGTTGGAAGCGCTCATCAGGGATCTGACCAACTGGAAGGAGGCAGCAGACTGGCAGTGGTCAGCGCGCTTCACATACCAAATTATCGAACGGCGGGGAACGGGAGGAGCCGCATTTCGCACTCTATACCGGCAGTTCCTCGAGGAGCAAGAAGATCAGTACCCTATGCTCCGGAAGCTTCGCCTCTCAAATGAGATGATTGTCATTGAGGATATTTATCACGAAATGGCCGCAGCCTTCCGGAAGATCAGCGAAGAGGAGGCGCCGGACTTCTCCCCAGCCATGCCTGTTCTGGAGAAGCTCTTGGCGCGGGAAAAATATTTCTATCAGAAGATTCTACTTGAACTTTGAAAACAGCGCACATTGGATCTGCCGATCTCATTTATGAGGAAAGAGGTAGATCCTGAAACAATGGGACTGTCACTTCAATATACTGAATGGTATAATTGCAAGGAGGAGACGATGAAACCTAATGACGATGGCAATTACTTTTTAACTTACGCTAATTATCCTATCATAAGCAATAAAGAGAAACACATAGAATTCTTTGATAATAAGGATAATATTACATATGTCTGGGGTGTTAAAATTACTGTGGGGTATTTGAAGCAGGTCATGAACAAGCAAGGACTTATCAAAATTGGCTGTGAAAAGGAGGAATAATAAAGATGCGCTGGAATCATTATTTTTCTTACTTTTTCGGCGGTGCCTTTCTCGCTAATGCTATCCCACATTTTGTAAACGGGGTTATGGGGCACCCATTTCAAAGCCCATTTGCTTCCCCACCAGGTCAAGGGCTGTCTTCAGCAATGTTGAACGTGCTATGGGGCGCCTTTAACCTATTTATGGGTTATTTACTTGTGTGCCGTGTCGGAACCTTCGAGCTACGCCAGACGAAACATGTCATTGTTGCTGGATTAGGTGCCTTGATGATGGCATTGATATTGTCCCAAGCATTTGGGCGCTTCTATGGTGGCATCTAATAGAATCTTTATGTTGAGATGAGTGAGGGAAGGTTTGTAAACTCAGCAAGCATTTCTTCCTGTAATCTGAAAAGAGAATGATGAGAAAATAAAAATGTATAACTTCCTGTAATACGTCAACACATACTTCTTCTATTCATAGTTGTTTTCAATCGCAAATCATGATAACTGAAACGCTAATCTGATGAGGATCGATGGACTTTTATGAACATTTCGTTTCTGAGTTAAGGAAGGAGGATGGGATGCAACGAAAATTGGCTATAGTATTCGTCGGCTTGGGCATCGCAGTGTCATGGTTTTCTCTTTGTTGGGCAGCAGAGAGATCTATCACCTTGCCGAAAGGAACACAGGCCGTGCAAATAGGGCCGGGACATTTCAAATTCATGCTTCCGGACCATAGAAGCGTTGATGTAACAGGACTCAATCCGAAGACAGGTTCCTTCTCTCTACTTCGAGTCATCGACAAATCATCATCCCAGAAAACGTTATGGGGTGGAAAACAGGGACGGATAATTAACGAAAAAAAATGGGGCGTTCAAGAGGCGTCTGGACGTCAACTGCCCGATTATGCGAAAACAAATGTCACCGCATTTTCTTTTCCCGTGACGTTGACGGTGAATGAAATGTCCAGTGATGAACTTGTCTCTGCCTTTCTGAAACTTAACACTCAGGATCCTGCCAAGAGTCCAGGATCGGACAATTCGCTCACTGACTTGACAGCAGAGTTAAGATGTAAGTCAAAAACAGGATGCAAATGGAATCCAAATACTAAACACTGTGACTGCCCTTAGTGGATATCTTTTCCAGTTTACCCAGGGCGATCTCCATTTGCTGCTTATCCAGTGCGATACTCGCATCTCCAAAGAGTTGTCGTTTCAGAACAGTCAGACAACATTCCCCCTGACTGAGAAACTGGAACCAAAAACGTTCTATATCTTCCCGTATTCGATAATTCTGGTACTTCGTTGACTAAAAATGTGATACCATATTATCGAAGTCGTTTATCAAGAGTTTCAATCGTAATCCACAACTTCAAAACTTTTCAAAGTCATTTGTTTGTAGCATTAACCCGAAGCTACGCACCGGGTTATTAATGGAAGAAACACATGGTGTCATTGCAAGTAGACGCTTAGGAGCCATAGTAATCTAAAATCATGAAATTGCATATCTTTACTCACAATGATGTGTTACTGTTTCTTCGTAGGTGCAAGAAATAATTCTGACAGTTCGGAAATCTGATTTTTATTTCTTCCTTCCTAAAAGAAACAAATCGTTAACCTTGTCAGGTATTCTTGCTTCCAATCAGTAATCAAAAAAACTTCCCAAAAATCATTACACATGATATTAGAAAAGGTATGTAGAGAGAGTGAAAATATGACAGGAGAACCAAGACCATGATTTACAATGATGAATATGAAACTCTGCCCAGAGAAGCTCTGAACGCATTGCAACTAAAGAGATTACAGCAAGTTGTTAATCGGGTCTATCACGGCGTCGGTTTTTATAAAAAGTCCTTCGACAAAGCGGGAGTAACCCCTGATGACCTCAAAACTCTTGATGACCTTAAGCGATTTCCCTTCACCTCAAAGCAGGATTTGAGGGATAATTATCCTTTTGGAATGTTTGCCGTACCGATGAGTAATGTCGTCCGCCTGCATGCGTCATCGGGAACAACAGGCCGCTCTACCGTTGTCGGCTATACGAAGCGCGATATCGACACCTGGGCGGAACTGATAGCTCGCTGTCTTGTCGCCGCCAATCTTACTAAGAGTGACATTATCCATAATGCTTATGGCTATGGTCTGTTTACCGGCGGCCTGGGCCTTCATTACGGAGCGGAAAAGCTCGGGGCCAGTGTTATCCCCATGTCCGGTGGCAACACCAAGCGCCAACTGATGATTCTTCAGGATTTCGATCCGACGGCCATCTGCTGCACTCCTTCTTATGCGCTGAATTTGGCGGAGCAGGGGCAGGCTATGGGTATAGATATGCGTTCCTTAAAACTGCGCGTGGGCATCTTCGGTGCTGAACCGTGGAGCGAACAAATGCGCCGGCAAATTGAAGAGGTCTTTGACATTAAAGCTCTAAATATCTACGGCCTTTCCGAGATCATGGGGCCGGGTGTTTCTATGGAATGCAGCGATGTGCAGGAAGGTATGCATATTTTTGAAGATCATTTTCTGGTGGAGACTATCAATCCGAATACAGGCGAGGTTTTACCTCCTGGTGAACAGGGCGAACTGGTCTTTACAACTCTGACCAAGGAGGCTTTTCCCTTAATACGTTACAGGACCCGTGATATTTCCCGTCTGTATCCAGTACCCTGCCGCTGTGGTCGGACGTCTTACCGCATGGATCGCGTCATGGGCAGGAGCGATGATATGCTCATCATCCGGGGCGTTAATGTCTTTCCCTCACAGATCGAGGCCGTACTGATTGCAATTGAAGGCCTGGAACCCCATTATCAGCTTATTGTTGACCGTGTAGGCACTCTCGATACTCTGGAGGTACAGGTTGAAGTTACCGATAGCCAGTTCATCAACGCTGATGAAGTGAAGGTGTTGCAGAAACTGGAAAAGCAATTGATGAAGGATATGAAAGACTATCTGGGAATTACGGCTAAGGTCAAACTCGTGGAACCCCAAACCATTCAGCGCTCCGAAGGTAAGGCCAGTCGGGTGATTGATAAACGGAAGATATAATTACTATGTCATTTTTACTGAAACTTTATAAATACCTGATGTTTTGACATTCTTACACTCACAATAAAGGTGTTAACAAGGATATTTTCATTCTCCTTTGTGACAGAATGCTGTCATGTATGTTTCAACCAGTATTCCTCAACTTTCTTTAAACAAAAAAAGTGTGGATAAGTAGGTGTAAGAAATAATTCTGGCGGTTAGGAGATCGAAATTTTATTTCTTTCTTCCTGTAATCCACAAATCGTCAAACGTAACGAATATGCAAGATTTCAATCCGTAATAAACACAATGTGCGTCTGAAAACAAATAATCTATATCTCACATTTTGTGGCCAATATTTAATTGACATGCAAGGCCGAAATTTTTATAGTTCACTTATTAATAAGCTAGGTCTTATCAAGATTAAACGTAAAAAGGAGGAATAATAAAAATGCGCTGGAATCATTACCTCTCTTACTTTTTCGGCGGTGCCTTTCTCGCCAATGCTATACCGCATTTTGTAAACGGGGTTATGGGGCACCCATTTCAAAGCCCATTTGCTTCCCCACCGGGCCAAGGGCTGTCTTCAGCAATTGTGAACGTGCTCTGGGGCGCCTTCAATCTCGTTATCGGCTACTTACTCGTTTGCCGTATCGGAACCTTCGAGTTACGCAGGACCAAGCATGTCATTGTTGCGGGATTGGGTGCATTGCTAATGCATTGATGTTGTCCCGAGCGTTTGGGCGGTTCTACGGGGGCATCTAAGAGAATCTTTATGTTGAGATTAGTGAGGGAAGGTTTGTAAACTCAGCAAGCATTTCTTCCTGTAATCAACAAAACGCCAATCTCGACAAAGATGTAAGCTTTCAATCCGTAATAAACACAATTTACGCCCGACGACAAACGTTAATACTTAACATTTTGTGGCCAAGATTTCCTTGACATACATGCGTGGCTACACTACACTCACTTCCAGTGAAAGCAAGCTCTTATCAAATATTTTCCTATGAAGATTAAATTTTATTGAAAGTCCTTTTCGATTGGAAATAGACCAGAGGGAGTTTTCAATGAGCGGTTACAAAGATAGAAAACACACTAGGTATTCTGCTGAGCCGAACGAGCTTGTCACTATTTATTATCTGGATGAGAGTACTAAGAAGACGGAACAGCGCGTGGGTCTTTGCCAAAATGAAAGTTTTAAGGGGTGCTGTGGCGTTTTTGTGGGTGGAGTAAGCTTCAAACAGGGGCAGGAAGTACTTTGCAAATGTGGCAAGCTCCCCATAGTGAAAGCCAAAGTGTCCTGGATCAAGAAGCTGGAAGACCAGATCACTCAGGTAGGATTCTCTATGGTCACATAAGTGCCTTTTTTTATGGCTATCATGGTCACATCGGAGAGGAGATTTGTCTGTGGAACTTCATATCGGGCACTGAGTCACCAAAGGGCAGTTTTGGCGGGAATATCAAAAATCGCTTAAAGAGGAGCAAAATTGATGCGAAAGGGTGGATTCAGTTTGTTCCAAAGCGAACATTAGTATATTAAATCGATCATAGATTACTAAAGGAGGGTGTATGCCGAATATTAAGGCCTATGTTTTAAAATATTTCGAGCAGATCGTTGTACTTTTTATTCTGGCGGCTGTTTTTGTTTTAAATTATTTTATTGCCGAAAAGCTCGCTCTTCTGAATCTGTTCTATCTTCCCGCGATTGTAGCCGGATTTGTACTGGGAAAAAGAAAAGCCCTGCTTACCAGTATTTTTAGCGTCACAGCGGTCACATTTTATGTGTTTCTGAACTATGAAAATTTCAAGCAGGGTCAGTCAGTCGTCTCATTATATACAAATATCATTTCATGGGGCAGTTTCCTTATTCTGTGCTCAATTGTTGTCGGCCATCTGCATGAAGAAAACGAAAAACAAATAGTTCAACTCAAAAGTGCCTATATGGGCATACTGGAAATACTGACAAAATACATCGAATCTGCCGATAAATACACGCAGGGCCATTCCGTACGGGTTTCACATTATGCCACCGAAATAGCTGAGGCCATGAAACTGGGGCACCAGGAGATTGAAAATATTAAAGTCGCGGCGCTGCTGCACGATGTCGGCAAAGTCGATATCAGCACGGAACTTATCGGCAAAGCAGCTTCGCTAAACAGCGAAGAAATAAATATTATGGCCAGCCATTCCGAGCGCGGAGCACAGATACTTTCTTCGGTGAGCAGTGTGTTGAGCGAAGCTATTCCTCTTGTCCGGGCTCATCACCAATATTTCGACCATGACGAGCACAAAGGTTCACCCTCGGGTGAAGTGCCGCTGGGAGCGCGCATTCTGGCGGTTGCCGACTCCTATGACGCCATGACTACCGACAGGCCTTATCGTTCGGGTATGCCGCCATGGAAGGCTATGGAGGAACTGGAGCGGTGCACGGGCACGCAGTTTGACCCGGAGGTTGTAGCATGCTTCAAGAGCACGCTTGTTCATAGTGACGGCACCCATCAGATACTGTCAGGAGATTAGAAAGCATCCGCATTTGAGCAGCTATGATCGTATGCTCTCTTTCCACCCGTAATCCTTAAATCCGGCAACTATTCTCCATTAAACAGTAGTAGGTGAAAGAGATCACTGAAACAAGACTTAATTGGACAACGTCTATCAAGTCAAGTATAGGTCAGAACAGATGAATCACTACGAATACTCCGGTTTGATGTTCTGAAGACCGTTTTTCTTTATCCAGTTATAAAGATTCGGCTGCGATGTTTTATATTTTTTTGCAATATAGACTTGTGTGGAGCCTGTTTTCATCAATGCGATAATTTCGTCCTTATGGACATCCAGCTTTGATTTGCCCACACCCTTTGGTCTACCCAGTAACTTTCCTTTTGCTCTTGCAGCCTTCAACCCTTCTATTGTTCTCTTGCTGATTAAATTTCGTTCAATCTCCGCCGCAATACTAAACACCATCGCCATAACTTTGCTTTCTATGCAGCCATTCAATGACCATCCATTTTTAACATCATAGATTGCGATACCCTTTTCCTTCGCAACAGCCATTATTTCCATAATTTCCAGCATTGACCTTCCCAGTCTGGATAGTTCTGGGACAATTAATC
The DNA here is from genome assembly GCA_963710995.1 of uncultured delta proteobacterium. GTDB lineage: Bacteria > Desulfobacterota > Syntrophia > Syntrophales > Smithellaceae > Smithella. The sequence goes on along the minus strand of CAVQCU010000242.1, from coordinate 1,378 downwards.
TATCACCCTCGCCAAGTTCATCAATGATGTTTTTAATTTTACGTTCCTTCCATGATTTTATACCAGATACTTTTTCTTCCACAAAATGAACCTTGCCAAAATCCCTGTCATTGGCGAATTTCAAAATGTCAGATTTATTCTTTTCATTATCCTGTTCAAATGTGCTCACTCTTAAATAAGCGTAGGTTTTATTCTTTGCTTTTGGGATAGTCTTTTTTATCTTCATATTTCTCCTTTCTCAATATTATAAATGAATATGTCAATATTTGATATATAATTACACTATTGATAAGCAAATGTCAATACATTTCATTTAATATTTATATTAATTAATAATGATCATTATCATCTATAGTTATTGTCGTAAAATCGGCTGGGTTTCATTTCAATCAAAATGGCTGAACTCTAACTTAACTAGTGGTAAAATTATTTAAAATAGGTCATCTATAAAGTGACCCGCAAAAGCAAGAAGTCAGATTAAATAATATTTTATTTAGATGGGAGATAATTATTATGAAAAAGATTGCTTGTTTTGTCCTTTGGATTACGTGTCTTTGCTTCTCGCTTCCAGGAAATGTGTGCTCGGCTCAAAGTACAGCCGCTATACAAGGAAACGTCGGCTTTCAGCAATCAACCCTTCTTGAATTAAAGAATATAGGCGTGATGATCGGCAAAGGCGAATCTCAGGAGAAATATCTGGCGGCTTGGAAACAGGTAGTGAGTAAATCAAAAAACATGGATATTAATACGGCAATCAATCTCGTCATTGACAAGGCTAAACAGGAAATCAACCGAAATGTGAATCAACATCGCTCCAAGGTCCAAAAGTATGAGGAGATAAAAAGAACTATCAGCCAGGAAATAAGCTCTAACCGCTCAATGTTAGGCCGGTCAGTTGGCGGCAAAATTCAGCCAATGCAAAAAAGATATATTTTATAGAGAGAGGAAACCCTCACAAATTCACTATTCAGACAGGAAATGTAATTTCCACGAAGGGTGAGCTGAAAAATTACATTAACAATTTGGAAAAAGAATTAGACTCTGTGGGAGATGATGCGCAGTTAGCAAATGTTGATTTGCAAAATACCCTGCAAAAACAGCAACAGAATATACAACAGCTGTCAGATATTTCTAAGATGTTCTATGATACCGCAATGGCGGTTATCAGACATATAGGTTCTTGAATGTCCTTTTATTCCTAACATTGTTTACTGATTACTGAATAATATAGTTCATGGTGTTTAGCATATTCAAGTGACTGATGAAACATTTCGGGAGACCTTTGCACAACTAGCGATAGTTTTCAATTATATTCTCCTAATAATTCTCCGGTTAAAAAGCAAGCAATACGTAGAGTTTAGCAACGAGCAACAAAAAA
>CAVQCU010000241.1:0-22043 GCA_963710995.1 uncultured delta proteobacterium | reverse complement strand
TCATTTACCCCTTCCCTTCCCTCTATGCCATTTTTCCGGCACATCAAGGGGGTTCAGAGTTGCGTCGAAAACAGACCTTTCGGGATTAAGTATTTTTATAAATGGTGGGTAAAGGCCTGCGCTAATCTAGGCATTGAAGATGTTGATCTCTACGGCGGCACTCGTCATTCAACGGTCAGAGCATTACGAAAGCATTACTCCCCTGAGCAGATAAAAGAAGCGGCTATGAGCAAAACCAACAAGGCCTTTGAACGCTACTTAGGACAGGCTCAAGACGATGACATTTTGTCAATTTATAGGCAAAGTGCAGAGGTGATACCGATATCAAAGATTGATACTGCTTTGATACCGGATTTTGAGGGGGTAAAAAATGCTAAGTAACTGTAATTATTATATTATCTTGGTGGAGGCGGCGGGAGTCGAACCCGCGTCCGAAAACCTTCCGCTGGAGCTTCTACGTACGTAGCCTTCGTTTTATAACCTTCACGCTGGTTTGCTCCCTAAGGCCGGATCGCCCCGCGCTATCCTGTAAGTATTCGCCGCCCTCCCCCAGGCAAGAAGTTTGGCTATCCTGTCTTAATGACGTTCTAGTCCAGCCAACAGGAGAACCGGGTAGAACGTTAGCCGTCTAAGCGGCTAAAGCGTAATCGTAGTTTTCTGCGATTATATGTTTCCTACCTGTTTAACGAGGCCTGTAGGAACCTCGGTACGCTTCTACAACTTCAAATGTCCCCGTCGAAACCGTGACGCCCCCCTTAAATTTTGATTTATTTATAATATAGACACTTGCCGCGCTTTTGTCAAAGAAAAGAACTCTAACAATTAATATCCCAAGATTCCACACTTAATTCTAGATTCTTATCAAACCTTTATCAGTTTTGATTTAAAATCCCGAGCTAGTGTGCGCCGCTCTTCACGCTCTTTGATATCCTCACGGCGATCATACAATTTCTTGCCTTTACCGATACCGATTTCCACTTTCACTTTGCCGTTTTTGAAATATAACTTCAGTGGAACAAGTGCCAGGCCTTTTTCCCTCGATTTGCCATAGAGTTTTCTAATCTCCCGTTTATGCAACAGAAGCTTGCGCGGCCGCAATGGCTCATGATTGAAGCGGTTGCCATGATCATAATGGCTGATATGCATCTCGCGCAGGTAGACTTCATCATCCTTGACAACGGCATAACTGTCTTTGAGATTGGCCTTCCCGGCACGCAATGCTTTAACCTCTGTTCCGGATAAGACCATACCGGCCTCATATGTATCGCCGATATCATAGTTGAGGCGCGCAGTCTTGTTAGAAGCAATCAGTTTTTGTGCTGTATTTTCTTTTACCATAATTCAATTTTACATTAAACGTCAGTTTTTGCTATTTATTTTTTTAGTCACTTTTTTGATGAACTCGGAAAAAATTATTCATCTATAAACTCTCAGGCGACCTTGTTAAAATGCCGCAGGCAAGGCGCACAAAGTGTTTGCCTCTCGGCGCACACTGGCAAGGACTCATTTATTTATAAGCACCCATTCGTCCTCTAGGCTTATGGTTGCGCTTCCAGAACATGAGGAGCGAGGCGTACTTTTCACGTACGCCGCAACAACGAGGGATGAAGCATAACGCAGCATCCGGCTTTTTTACGAGGTCTTCATTTTTTCGACTGCGGCAGCAAATAGTCAGGCTTTACATGGCTCATCGCCTTGTAAATATTATCGCGGGTTTCTTTATTGTCTCGTTTCCCTGCCGGTTAGACCGGCGGGATAATTCCACTTACGCTTCAAACTTCTCTTCGTTCGTTTTCAGCGAGTGTCATTATCGCTTCAACTTTTCTTTCTAGGGAGTAGGTAATCAGGTTTTACGTGGCTCATTGCCTTGTAAATGTTATTGCGTATTTCCTTATTGTCTCGCTCCAGCTCATTCAAAAGATTTTTAACATAAACACGCTTCGATGTACGGCTGGTCGGGCAATCGTTTTTCACGGTGGGGAATTGCCGCTCCTTGCTGTATTTTTTTACCAGTTCCTCCCGCAAATAAGCCCACGGACGAATAATGTGCAGCTTACCGCCGAATATTCTCTGATTGGGCATCATTGTGCTGATTTCCCGTCCATAAAACATGTTAATCAGCAGTGTTTCAATAATATCGTCCCGGTGATGGGCAAAAGCTATTTTATTACAGCCTTCGGCGTCAGCTATCTCAAAAATTTTTTTGCGCCGTAGCCGCGAACACAAAAAACAGGGATTTTTCTTATTAAAATCAGAGTGCGCAAGATTGCCAATATCCGTCTTTTCCATCACATAGCGGTAATTATTTTCCTGAAAATATTTCTCCAGCGCTTCATAGGCCCTATACGTTGGATCAAAACCCATATCGATATTGACAGCGATAAAAGAAAACCGGGGAACAAAAATCATCGGTGAATTCAGCAAGTCCAACAGAGCAAAACTATCCGCCCCACCGGAGACGCCAACCAGAACCCGGTCTCCCTCTTCGATCATTTTATAATCCAGCACAGCTTTTTCCAGCCATTTTTTTAAATGCAGAAAAAGTTTTGTGTTTTTATCTTTTTTAATCGCGTCCATATACCCTAATCTTTAATTACTTTTATTTTCATTAATGTCTTATTGCAGCTTATTTATCCGACTTCTTTACAGGAATCAAGACACTTCGATTATCATCTTGAAATCAGGAAGCCTCTCTGCTATAGGTTGGGGCAAAGCGAAAAAGGAGGTTTTTGTATGCCGGAAATTATTAATGTTCATGCCCGAGAAATATTGGATTCCCGGGGAAATCCAACCGTTGAAGCCGAAGTCACAACAATTGCAGGTGTTACCGCAAGGGCGGCTGTTCCCTCAGGCGCTTCCACCGGCGAGCATGAAATGCTGGAATTACGTGACGGCAACAAGAAAAGATACAACGGGAAAGGTGTCCAAACTGCCGTAAAAAATATTCTCTACAAAATCGGGCCGGAAATCATCGGCATGGATTGCCACAGACAGCGCGATATCGACTTTGCCATGATTGAACTGGACGGAACCGAAAATAAGGGAAAACTAGGCGCCAACGCGATCCTGGCTGTGTCTCTTGCCTGCGCCAAAGCGGGCGCGGAAGTATCAGGTCTGCCCCTTTATCGATACCTGGGCGGCGTCAACGCCAAAGACCTGCCGGTACCGCAGTCCAATATTTTAAACGGCGGTCAGCATGCCGACAACAACGTCGATATTCAGGAGTTTATGATCTTGCCGGTAGGCGCGCCCAATTTTACCGAAGCCATTCGCATGAACGCGGAAGTTTTCCATGCTTTGAAATCTGTGCTCAAAGGCGAAGGTTACAACACAGCCGTGGGTGACGAAGGCGGATTTGCACCGAATTTAAAATCCAATGAAGAAGCCCTTTCTCTCATTATGACAGCTATAGAAAAAGCAAACTACCAGCCGGGCCAGGATATTATGATCGCCCTGGATTCGGCCGCAAGTTCCTTCTACGAAAAAAATAAATATATTCTGGCAGCGGAAAAGAAACCACAGAAATCCGCCGAGGAAATGGTTAAATTCTACGCTGATCTCGTCGCAAAATATCCGATTATTTCCATTGAAGACGGACTGGCGGAAGATGACTGGGCAGGCTGGAAACTATTGACTGACGAACTGGGCAGCAAGATTCAGATTGTCGGCGATGATATTTTTGTGACGAATATTAAACGTCTGGAGCGAGGTATTGAAATGGGTGTGGCTAATTCCGTTTTGATTAAGCTCAATCAGATTGGCACACTTACGGAAACGCTCAACACCATGGAACGTGCTAAAGAAGCAAGCTACACTTGCGTTGTCTCTCACCGTTCGGGCGAAACGGAAGATACCTTTATGGCGGATATCACCGTCGCCACCAATTGCGGACAGATTAAAAGCGGTTCACTTTCCCGCACGGAAAGACTGGCTAAATACAATCAACTGATGCGCATTGAAGAAGAATTAGGCGACGCGGCCAACTATCGCGGCAAAGCTGCATTTTACAGCATCAAGCAACCGGCTAAAGCCGGCAAGAAAAAATAACCAACATTACCATTAATTACGATGGGCTGGCCTTTTTCCAAAGGTCAGCCTATTTTTTTTAAACTTCATTCTGCCGGCACTATCCTCTTAATTTTATACCATTTCGATTTCAAAGGATAACGCTGCGGCAAGGAGGAGGCTCCGCAGACGTATTAATAATACGTTGAGGAAGCCGACGACGAAGCCAACAAAGTTAGCCAAAGAAAGCGGATTGGTATTAAAAACTTCTAAAGCAGTTTGAATAGGCGGCGGCGCAGAACTTCCATTTCAGCCCTGTTTTCGGCTAGAGCGTATGAAACTTCTTTCTTCTCACTTTTTTCATCTTTTATTTCGGTTATAAGTTCCGCGTCCTGCAGGAATGTTATGACATTGAGATAATTTGATTGCGAGAGCGCTTCCGGACGTAAAATTTCGCCCTTGCGATACATTCTGTCTCCGAGTGTCCGGATTTTTTTTAACCAATCCTTTTTTGTCAGCGGATTTTTCTTTAAATATAAGCAACTCCTCATGACTATCCAGTATGATTCCAAATAATTGTGAATCAAATCGGCAAAAGGCTTCAGTTTTTTACTGCCCCTGCCTTTTATTTCAATCCAGACCTGACCTTCACGTTCAACAGACGTGATCATTTTTCTATCATATAAATAAGCAAGCACGTCATTGACTTCATCCACATCATCCTTGCGTTCATCAAAAATAAACTCATTCCACAAAAGCTTCTTGAGAAATTTATAATCTCCCATGATCCGGGCAAGCGAAGTCATATCTTCACTGCTTTTAATCATGGGTGTAGCGACAAAACAAAGGGGCACAAAAAAATGCAAAATGTTATTTTTATAATATTCCAGATTGAGCCTTTTTTCTTCTTTCAGCGAATAAACAACTTCCTGCATTTCTTCATTTTCGTCTTCTTCGGCTTCAATTTTGGAGATGAACCCCGACTGCACAAACATATTCAGGGCTTCGGCTATCGCCTTCTCCCTGTTGGCGAATGTTTCGGCAATCCTGACTTTCTTCATGGAAAGGTATTCATAGAATTCATTCAAAATATTCAGCAAATCGCTATGAGATATACCACGCCGGTCATGACTCAAAATCACAGCGGCAACAAGAGAAAAAAGCGTGACCACTGAGACATTGTTTATTTCCAAAACTATTTCATAACCTATTTTCCGGTAAAGACTCTGCCGTTCATCAATAGTCATTTGATCTATCGGCTTTTCCTGCGCCTCCAGATACGATTTCATAACAATCGGCTCGCCGATATTCACGTAAACGCGGCCAAACCGTTTGCGCAATATTTTACTGGTTTTGATTATCTCCGCGGTATTTTCCGGAGTTTTGGTCGCTCCCGACAGTTCTTTAAGATATGACTTCTCTTCAATCACGCGGTCATAGCCGATGTAAACAGGAATAGCGGCAAAATTTTCACAATATTTTTCCTGATAGGCCTGAATAACCATAGAAAGAAGTCCGTACTTGGGCATGACCATCTTGCCCGTTCTACTTCGTCCGCCCTCAATAAAAAATTCCAGAGGCAATCCTTCTTTTAACAATATCGCCAAATACTTGGTAAATACTTCGGAATAAATTTTGTTGCCTCTGAAGCTCCGCCGCAGAAAGAAAGCGCCTGACTTGCGAAACATATAACCCATCGGGAAAAAAGATAAATTACTGCCGGCAGCAATGAAAGGAAGCTGAATATTGTTAAAGTAAAAAATGTAATGAATCAAAAGATAATCAATATGACTGCGATGACAGGGAATAATGACGAAAGGCATTTTTTTGGAAATGTTTCTGATCTTAGCGATGCCTTCCAAATCAACCGATAAACCATCGTAAATATTGTTCCACAGCCAGGTGAGCAGTATTCGCCATATCCCAATGAATGTTTCACTGTAATCGGCGGCAATCTCATAAAGATAACGGCGGGCTTCTTTTACCACAGCCGCCTTGTCCTTTTTTTCTCTCGCTGCATAATCAATAATAAACTTTCTAACGGATTCATCGCTTAAAACCATACCGATGAGTTCTTCACGTGATTTTAAAGCCGGTCCAACCACAGTGTTTTTTTCTTTTTCAATACGGTCGATTAATTCCCCTCGCAGTTCGTGAACAATCGCTTCAGCGGAAATACCGTTACTTTTATTTAAATATTCGGATAATTTAACCGGTTCCGCGGGAATAACAAAAGCATTACTGGAATAACGTATAAACGTAACTAAACGGCGCAAAGAGCCTGTATGCTCTGTTTGTCCAAAAAGAATATTAATCAGGCTTTCATCCTCTTTTTCGCGCCTGCGCCCGTAAGAAACTAAAACAGGAACAATAAAAATGGGAAAATCGACTTTTTTCTGCACATTGATCAGACTTATGATTGCGCTTTCCGCAGACCTGTTTTTAATGAATTCCGATTCGCCTAAATGAATAACAACGCTCTTTTTCTCATTAACTATTTTCTCTAGATAAACCAATTTGTCCAGCCAGGCTTTCTGTTCTTTCCCAAAAAGGCGTAGAAAAAAAGACCAGAGAAATTTCATCATTTTGGGCAATGGCTGCCAAAAGGACATATTCATTCCGTGGCAAAATACAGGATCAGGAAGTCCTTTGCGCTTAAAAAGTTCGTAAATGATGAGGCTGTTGAGTTCACTTCTTTGGTTTAAAGCGTAAACCACAACTCCCTCAGTCGAAAATTTTTTAATGGCTTCAACATATTCATCGGCTATAGAAACACGCGAAAGGAATGTTTTCGCCAACCGGAACTGCAAAAAATTTTGCTCATCGTAAAGACGTCCGGAGTAATATTCTTTATCTTGATCTGGTTTGGTTAAATTCATCTTTTCTTTCATCAGTGGAGTCCCCTCAAGTATGAGCCGAAGGCTCTCTATAATAAAACGACCTCCCGCGGATTACGGAGTATTCTTACTCCGACTGAAGCAGGGATTCCTTACCTGTAGCGGGATTGAAGTTCTCCGTTAAAAGCAACGGTAAGGTGCAAGAGGCTCTTGCATTTAAATTTTCTGCTCACATATATAATTAAAAATACCGCGTACAGTCATGACCATTTCCGCGGGTTTGATCCGGCGATTTTTTTAAACAAAAGCTAATCTTCTTCTTTTTGAAATTCGTCAGGAAAACGTCCCATCATATAATCAACCACATACGCCCGCACTTCAGAAGCCGTATTAAAAGTAAGGGCTTTTTCTAACAATATTTTGGATTCTTTTATCGTTGATTCCCTTATAATTTTTTTAATCCGCGGAATGGCCAAATGGTTCATGCTTAATTCATCTAGTTCCATTCCCAGAAGAATCAATGCGCACAGGTGATCTCCAGCCATTTCACCACACATCGCCGTACGAATCTTCGCCTCATGAGCCATGTCCACTACTCTCTTTATCAATCTCAAAACAGCCGGATGCAAAGGTTCGTACAAATATGTCAAACGTTCATTGGCCCGGTCAATCGCCAGAGAATACTGGATTAAATCATTTGTTCCGATGCTGAAAAAATCTACCTCACGCGCCAGTTTATCGGCAATCACAACTGCGGCGGGCACTTCAATCATCGCGCCTATTTCCATCTCCGAAGCTATTTTTATGCCCTGCGCCAAAAGTTCCTGACGGGTTTCTTCCAGCATTATTTTTGCTTCACGAATTTCTTCTACGCTCGAAATCATCGGAAAAAGAATTTTGGTTTTTCCGAAAGCGCCGGCACGCCAAATTGCTCTTAGCTGCGTCTTGAATATTTCAACTTCCTTTAGACAAAAACGAATCGCCCTCAATCCCATCTGCGGATTCAATTCCTTGCTCTGCTTCTGGTAGTTGGGAAATTTATCACCGCCTAAATCAAACGTGCGGATGGTTGACCACAATAAATTTTTCTCGGTAACCACCTGACGGTAGTTATTGAAATGGTCCTCTTCCGTTGGCAATTCATCACGATAAATATACAAAAACTCCGTCCGGTAAAGCCCAATGTTCTCCGCGCCGTGAACAATTGCCGAAGGAATCTCTTCGATAAATTCTATGTTGCATCCTATTTGTATATGGTAATTATCAAGTGTTACGGCAGGCAGCTTCGCATATTTGAGATACTCATCTTTGGCGGTGTCATAATGACGTTTCTTTTCTTCATATCTTTTGAGCATATCCGTATAAGGATTGATCACGACCAGACCCGAAGTGCCATCGACGATAATCTCATCGCCAGTGCGAACAGAGCGGGTGATATTATCCAATCCGACGACAGCCGGTAATTCCATTGACCGGGCAACAATAGCCGTATGTGACGTGCGACCGCCGCTGTCAGTGGCAAAACCGAATATTTTGTCCAGCTTCATCTGAGCCGTATCGGCCGGAGACAGATCGTGGGAAACGATAATCACACCGTCCTGACCGGTTTCCCATACGTTTTCCTGCTTTTCACCGGATAAATTGCGCAGTACCCGCTGAACTACATACTGCACATCGCTGACGCGACTGCTTATGTAAGCGTCTTCAACTCCCTCAAATATCTGTTTGTAATGATCCAGCGTCATGCGCAAAGCCCATTCAGCGTTGACTCCTAATCTGCGTATATATTTAATTGTGCGATTGGTGAATATTTTGTCTTTTAAAATTAGAATATGAACGTCAATCACATAAAGCGGTTCGGTAACCTTCGTTTTTTTGAGATTATTTTGAATTTCCAACAGTTGAAGTTCCGATTCTTTTAAGGCTTTTTTAAAACGAAGAACTTCTTGGGGAATTAACGAAACATCTTTGAGTTTATAAAAAGCAATCTTGCTGTCGAGAGGATCAAAACGGTAAACCCTGCCAATAGCAACGCCGGGAGAAACTCCAACGCCCTTAAGAATAAATGTCTTATCTGTCTGATTAGCTTTCATTTTATCTTTTAATCTTCTCCAAATTTATTTTCGATAAGCTTTTCCAATTCTTCTATGGCCACGGAAGCATCAGCACCTTCGGCTTTTATCGTCAGCAGCCCGCCATAGGGACAACCAAGGGTAAGTATATCCAGAATGCTGTCTCCATTGACAGTTTGTCCGTCGCGTTCGATATAAATTTTTGCTTTAAACTGTAGAGCTACTTTTACAAAAGCCGCCGCCGACCGCGCATGCATTCCCAGTTTATTTTTTAACTTTAAAGTTCTGGTTTCTGTCAATTAATAAATCCCGTCCATGAAATAATAAAAAATATCACAACAGCGCCATAAATAATATAAACTTGCGGTACACCTTTTTTAATCAATAAAAGACATAACAAAACAACTGCTATTGCCGTTAATTTCATAATAACGCTATAGGTTTTTATAAAAGGCCAGCACCCATAACAAGACAGCCAGATAACTGATCCTGCCAATACAATCAAAGAAAGCCAGCGAATTTTTACGGCAACACGGGGCAAATCCAAAGAGCGAATAAATTCAAAGCCCTTCTTTCCTTGCCGGTAACCCTCGATAAAACCTTTTAACCTTATCCAAAAGTGAGCTGGTGTATAAATTAACAAGAAAGCAATAGGAGCAAGTATTAACCCCATATATGCTATAATAACGGCAATAATCGAGGCAAAAGGCCTCAGGGCGCCCCAAAAAAAAATATCGCCTATAGCGGCATAAGATCCCATCAAACTTTGTTTAATCGGAGGGATATCTAAGGCGTCACCCTTACCGCCCTGTTCTTCTTCCAAATGGACAACGGAACCGATTACCGATGCAGAAAAATAGGGATTGGTATTAAACATCTGCAAGTGCATGGTCAGCATTCTTTCTGAATCCCTTTGTTGTAACCGCCATTCCCGAATAAGGGGAATTATCGCCATGGTAAAACCTAAGTTTTGCATCCTCTGGAAATTAAGTGTTGTGTGGATAAAAAAAGACCTCAAAAAAATTTTCATTAAAGTCGTTTTTTTCACTTTTTTTCGGCCTCATAAATCAATAACTACATATTTTTAATGTATTTTGTGTATTTCAGTAACATAAAAGGCTGGCTAAGTCAATTCAATCAGGAATAAGGAACACCCTGTAAATTTGGGTTGATTCGTTGGCTGAACCATCGCATGGAATTAGCTTTGTAGAAATATAAGTGATTTTTTTACTTGTAGCCTATTTCCGGCGTTAGTTTTACCTTGCCTTTAACAAAAACCCCACTGCCTCTGGCGATTTCCCTGTTTTCCGCGTCGTATAGAATGGACTCCGCCAGATATTGTGTTTTTGTAGAATTAACGACTTTACCAATGGCTTTTATAACGCCTTGATCAACAGGCCGAAGAAGATAGATATTAAAACTTACGGTTAATACAAAAACATCTTCGACCAGCGAATTGACGGCAAAAAAAGCCGCATTATCCAGCGCCAGAAAATACATGGCGCCGTGCAAGGCACCCGTCGCGTGAAAAAATTCCCTCTTCACGGGCAATGTAATTTCGGCCTGCCCCTGGCTGATTTCCGCACGTGCACCGACCAGTTTTACAATCGGCGCAGAATGCATCAAATTTTCCAGTTTCCGATAATGCTCGTTTTTCAATAGTGTAGCCTCCTCTGATTGGTTATTTTTTAAATATATCGGCAAGAAAATTATCCAGCTCAGCCCATGATTTTTTATCAGCGTCGGCGTTATATCCTACAGGCATATTAAATTTTTTCGCATACATATCGGCATCAAGATTCGTAAAACTGTGCATTGCTTTTGGATAAGAAATAAACTGAAAATTAGCTCCCGCGTTTTTCATTTCCCGCTTAAACGACTCGATTTGTTCGGGTGTTGTGAACTTATCCGCATCACCATTAAGAACCAGAATCTTTGCTTTAATTACACAGGCCTCGGCAGGCTTTGCCGTAGCAAGGCTTCCATGAAAGCTCACCACCCCTTTGAGATCAACGCCCAGCCTCGCCATATGCAGCACAACCCCGCCTCCGAAGCAATAACCAATGGCGGCTATTCTTTCCGGGTCAACGGTTTTTTGTTTTTTCAGGAATTCCAGAGCCGCCATAAATCTGCCTTCTCCTACAGCGGCATTTTTCATAACTTCGGCGGCAAACTTCCCGGCATCGTCAGGGTGATTGGCCTGCTTACCATCACCATACATATCAAGGGCGAGCGCTGTATAGCCCATTCCAGCTAACATCCTTGCGCGTTTGCGGACATATTCATTATGTCCCCACCATTCATGAACAACAAGCACGCCCGGCCTTTTGCCTTTAATATTTTCGTCAAAAGCCAGGTAACCTTTCATAACCACGTTTCCGGATTTGTAAGTGACAACCTCGCCTTTAATCATGGTTGCGGCAAAAGCAGGAAGGCAAATGGCTAATACCAGTGCGGCTGCGGCCAATACTATAAATGTTCTTTTCATAACAACCTCCCTTTTAATGTCTGACCTAAAAAGCTGGGGTTTTAAATTATGGTAAAGTTAACGTTGCAGTCTTGTGACCCCAGAGACTACAGGTCGCTGTAACCTCGAAAACATCTCCTTTTGCAGCCTGTATATTATAAGTATAGGTGAAAATCGAACTTTTAGGCTGAGTGCTGTACTTATTTATGCTGATTGTCGTCCCGTTTTTCTTGATTTCAACATTTTTAATATAATGCATGCCGGCGGATAACGTGTAGTGATTTATTGTGACAGACAATGTTTGCGTATTCATATCATAAATCAAGTCTACAGATTTTGGCGCAGTTGCATAAGAAAACTGCGGACTGAAACACAAGAATAAAAAGATAAAAAGAACAGCCTGCAAAAATTTTAACCGAAACATATTTTTTTTCATAACCTACCCCCTTATAATTAGTGTGCCTGTTTGATTGGGAAAATCTATTCATTCATTCGCTTCAAATATTTCCTAAATGCTTAATTATATGTTGTTGTAATGCGCCCCTTGCTTTTATGAATCCATAGACAATTCTGTGCAAATCTGAAAGTAATAAAAATTTCTTCCTATTATCAAATTTTTTTAAATTTTCCTTCATTATAATTAAATCGTAATACTCTCCTTCATTAGTTAAGTCGATTGCAATATATGGCGCACCTTGATGAATAAAAGCAAGGGGCGCATTACAACAACATATAATTAAGCATTTAGGAAATATTTGAAGCGAATGAATGAATAGATTTTCCCAATCAAACAGGCACACTAATTATAAGGGGGTAGGTTATGAAAAAAAATATGTTTTAGGAGTTAAAATTTTTGCAGGCTGTTCTTTTTATCTTTTTATTCTTGTGTTTCAGTCCGCAGTTTTCTTATGCAACTGCGCCAAAATCTGTAGACTTGATTTATGATATGAATACGCAAACATTGTCTGTCACAATAAATCACTACACGTTATCCGCCGGCATGCATTATATTAAAAATGTTGAAATCAAGAAAAACGGGACGACAAATAGGCATAAATAAGTACAGCACTCAGCCTAAAAGTTCGATTTTCACCTATACTTACATATACAGGCTGCAAAAGGAGATGTTTTCGAGGTTACGGCCGACCTGTAGTCTCTGGGGTCACAAGACTGCAACGTTAACTTTACCATAATTTAAAACCCCAGCTTTTTAGGTCAGACATTAAAAGGGAGGTAGTTATGAAAAGAACATTTATCGTATTGACCGCAGCGCACTGGTATTGGCCATTTGCCTTCCTGCTTTTGCCGCAACCATGATTAAAGGAGAGGTTGTCACTTATAAGGCCGAAACGTGATTATGAAAGGTTATCTGGCTTTTGACGAAAATATTAAAGGCAAAAGGCCGGGAGTGCTTGTTGTTCATGAATGGTGGGACAGAACGAATATGTCCATAAACGCGCCAGGATGTTAGCTGGGTAGGCTATACAGCCCTTGCCCTTGATATGTATGGGGGTGGTAAGCTGGCCAATCACCCTGAAGATGCCGGGAAGTTCGCCACCGAAGTTATGAAAAATACCGCTATAGGGGAAGGCAGATTTATGGCGGCTCTGGAATTCCTGAAAAAACAAAAAACGTTGACCCGGAAAGAATAGCCGCCATTGGTTATTGCTTTGGGGGTGGGGTTGTCTGCATATGGCGAGGCTGGGCGTTGATCTCAAAGGGGTAGTGAGCTTTCATGGAAGCCTTGCTACGGCAAAGCCTGCCGAGCCCTGTGTAATTAAAGCAAAGATTCTGGTTCTTAATGGTGATGCGGATAAGTTCACAACACCCGAACAAATCGAGTCGTTTAAGCGGGAAATGAAAAACGCGGGAGCTAATTTTCAGTTTATTTCTTATCCAAAAGCAATGCACAGTTTTACGAATCTTGATGCCGATATGTATGCGAAAAAATTTAATATGCCTGTAGGATATAACGCCGACGCTGATAAAAAATCATGGGCTGAGCTGGATAATTTTCTTGCCGATATATTTAAAAAATAACCAATCAGAGGAGGCTACACTATTGAAAAACGAGCATTATCGGAAACTGGAAAATTTGATGCATTCTGCGCCGATTGTAAAACTGGTCGGTGCACGTGCGGAAATCAGCCAGGGGCAGGCCGAAATTACATTGCCCGTGAAGAGGGAATTTTTTCACGCGACGGGTGCCTTGCACGGCGCCATGTATTTTCTGGCGCTGGATAATGCGGCTTTTTTTGCCGTCAATTCGCTGGTCGAAGATGTTTTTGTATTAACCGTAAGTTTTAATATCTATCTTCTTCGGCCTGTTGATCAAGGCGTTATAAAAGCCATTGGTAAAGTCGTTAATTCTACAAAAACACAATATCTGGCGGAGTCCATTCTATACGACGCGGAAAACAGGGAAATCGCCAGAGGCAGTGGGGTTTTTGTTAAAGGCAAGGTAAAACTAACGCCGGAAATAGGCTACAAGTAAAAAAATCACTTATATTTCTACAAAGCTAATTCCATGCGATGGTTCAGCCAACGAATCAACCCAAATTTACAGGGTGTTCCTTATTCCTGATTGAATTGACTTAGCCAGCCTTTTATGTTACTGAAATACACAAAATACATTAAAAATATGTAGTTATTGATTTATGAGGCCGAAAAAAAGTGAAAAAAACGACTTTAATGAAAATTTTTTTGAGGTCTTTTTTTATCCACACAACACTTAATTTCCAGAGGATGCAAAACTTAGGTTTTACCATGGCGATAATTCCCCTTATTCGGGAATGGCGGTTACAACAAAGGGATTCAGAAAGAATGCTGACCATGCACTTGCAGATGTTTAATACCAATCCCTATTTTTCTGCATCGGTAATCGGTTCCGTTGTCCATTTGGAAGAAGAACAGGGCGGTAAGGGTGACGCCTTAGATATTCCTCCGATTAAACAAAGTTTGATGGGATCTTATGCCGCTATAGGCGATATTTTTTTTTGGGGCGCCCTGAGGCCTTTTGCCTCGATTATTGCCGTTATTATAGCATATATGGGGTTAATACTTGCTCCTATTGCTTTCTTGTTAATTTATACACCAGCTCACTTTTGGATAAGGTTAAAAGGTTTTATCGAGGGTTACCGGCAAGGAAAGAAGGGCTTTGAATTTATTCGCTCTTTGGATTTGCCCCGTGTTGCCGTAAAAATTCGCTGGCTTTCTTTGATTGTATTGGCAGGATCAGTTATCTGGCTGTCTTGTTATGGGTGCTGGCCTTTTATAAAAACCTATAGCGTTCTTATGAAATTAACGGCAATAGCAGTTGTTTTGTTATGTCTTTTATTGATTAAAAAAGGTGTACCGCAAGTTTATATTATTTATGGCGCTGTTGTGATATTTTTTATTATTTCATGGACGGGATTTATTAATTGACAGAAACCAGAACTTTAAAGTTAAAAAATAAACTGGGAATGCATGCGCGGTCGGCGGCGGCTTTTGTAAAAGTAGCTCTACAGTTTAAAGCAAAAATTTATATCGAACGTGACGGACAAACTGTCAATGGAGACAGTATTCTGGATATACTTACCCTTGGTTGTCCCTATGGAGGGCTGCTGACGATAAAAACCGAAGGGGCAGATGCTTCCGTGGCCATAAAACAATTGGAAAAGCTCATCGATATAAATTTGGAGAAGATTAAACTATTATATGAAAACGAATCAGAAAGATAAGACATTTATTCTTAAAGGTGTTGGAGTTTCTCCCGGCGTTGTTATCGGTAAGGTTTATCGTTTTGATCCGCTCGATAGCAACATTGCTTTCTATAAGCTCAAAGATCTTTCGCTTATTCCCCAGAAATCCCTCGTTTTAAAAATGCCTTAAAGAATCGGAGCTTGAACTTTTGAAAATTCAGAATAACCTGAAAAAAACGAAAGTTACTGAACCGCTTTACGTTATTGACGTTCATATCCTAATTTTAGAGGCAAAAAATCCATCAACCGCACAATTAAATATATACGCCGTTTAGGGGTTAATGCGGAATGGGCGGTGCGCATGCCGCCGGACCATTACAAACAAATATTTGAAGGTGTTGAGGATGTTTATATAAGCAGTCGCGTCAGTGATGTTCAGTATGTAATTCAGAGGATATTACGCAATCTATCCGGCGAAAAAAAGGAAATCGTATGGGATATCGGTCAGGACGGGGTTATTGTTGTTTCTCACGATCTTTCTCCGGCCGATACGGCACAAATGAAAATGGATAAAATTTTCGGTTTTGCTACCGACAGCGGCGGTCGTACGTCACACACTGCTATTGTTGCCCGGTCAATGGAGTTACCTGCCGTTGACGGATTGGATAATATCACCCGCTTTGTTCGCACTGGAGATGAGATTATCGTCGACGGTACTTCGGGTCTGGTCGTTATCAATCCTTATACTGATATGTCAAAAGATGAGGAAAAGACGCCTTTATTACACGGCTAAAGAAGAATATCTTAAATATGCTAAACTGCCGGCCGTTACACTTGATAGCTATCATGTTCAAATCGGAGGTAATATCGAATTTATCGAAGAAAATCCCTTCGGCCATTGTTCACGGCGCGGAAAACATCGGGCTTTACCGTACGGAATTTTTCTATATTTATCGCGAAGAATTGCCAACGGAAGACGACCATTTCAATAATTACCGCCAGGTGGTTACCGAGAAAAATTTATCTGGTCAACCATTCGCACGTTTGATCTGGGCGGTGATAAATTTGCCCAGTACCAGAAGCAGGGAAAAGAATTAAATCCGCAGATGGGACTCAGAGCGATTCGTTTCTGCCTGAAGGAAGTTGAAATATTCAAGACGCAGCTCAGAGCCATCTGGCGAGCCAGCGCCCTGGGAAAGACAAAAATTCTTTTTCCGATGATTTCCAGCGTGGAGGAAATTCGTGAAGCGAAGAAATTGCTGGAAGAAGCCCGGCAGGAGCTTTTGGCGCGGGGCGTCAAAATCGCTTCCAGCATAGAAATAGGCGCGATGATTGAAGTGCCCGCCGCTGTCG
Organism: uncultured delta proteobacterium; assembly: GCA_963710995.1. Lineage (GTDB taxonomy): Bacteria > Desulfobacterota > Syntrophia > Syntrophales > Smithellaceae > Smithella. Next base: position 5,626 of record CAVQCU010000241.1, on the reverse strand, counting down.
TGATTGCCGATAAACTTGCGCGTGAAGTGGATTTTTTCAGCATCGGCACAAATGATTTAATCCAGTATTCTCTTGCTATTGACAGGGCCAACGAACGCCTGACCTATTTGTATGAACCTTTACATCCGGCTGTCTTAAGATTGATAAAGCGAGTCGTGGACGTGGCCCGCAAGGCAAATGTTCGCACGGCCATGTGCGGAGAGATGGCCGGTGATCCCCTTTGCGTATTGATTCTTCTGGGCATGGAATTAGACCAGTTAAGCATGAACCATCTGGCTATTCCGCGGATAAAAAAAATTATAAGGGAATCAACTCTGGAAGAATCAAAAATATTATTGAAAAAAGCTCTCACTTTTAATACAGCTTCCGAAGTGCGGGCTTATGTGCATGATTATATGGTAGAACGTTTCCCTGATGAATTTCAGAAGGAAGAAGATTAGCTTTTGTTTAAAAAAAATCGCCGGATCAAACCCGCGGAAATGGTCATGACTGTACGCGGTATTTTTAATTATATATGTGAAGAAAATTTAAATGCAAGAGCCTCTTGCACCTTACCGTTGCTTTTAACGGATAACTTCAATCCCGCTACAGGTAAGGAATCCCTGCTTCAGTCGGAGTAAAAATACTCCTGTAATCCGCGGGAGGTCTGTTTTATTACAGAGAGCCTTCGGCTTATATTCTTGAGGGGACTCCACTGATGAAAGAAAATATGAATTTAACCAAACCAGATCAAGATAAAGAATATTACTCCGGATGTCTTTACGATGAGCAAAATTTTTTGCAGTTCCGGTTGGCGAAAACATTCCTTTCGCGTGTTTCTATAGCCGATGAATATGTTGAAGCCATTAAAAAATTTTCGACGAGGGAGTTGTGGTTTACGCTTTAAACAAAGAAGTGAACTCAACAGCCTGATCATTTACGAACTTTTTAACGCAAAGGACTTCCTGATCCTGTATTTTGCCACGGAATGAATATGTCCTTTTGGCAGCCATTGCCCAAAATGATGAAATTTCTCTGGGTCTTTTTTCTACGCCTTTTTGGGAAAAAACAGAAAGCCTGGCTGGACAAATTGGTTTATCTAGAGAAAATAGTTAATGAGAAAAAGAGCGTTGTTATTCATTTAGGCGAATCGGAATTCATTAAAAACAGGTCTGCGGAAAGCGCAATCATAAGTCTGATCAATGTGCAGAAAAAAGTCGATTTTCCCATTTTTATTGTTCCTGTTTTAGTTTCTTACGGGCGCAGGCGCGAAAAAGAGGATGAAAGCCTGATTAATATTCTTTTTGGACAAACAGAGCATACAGGCTCTTTGCGCCGTTTAGTTACGTTTATACGTTATTCCAGTAATGCTTTTGTTATTCCCGCGGAACCGGTTAAATTATCCGAATATTTAAATAAAAGTAACGGTATTTCCGCTGAAGCGATTGTTCACGAACTGCGAGGGGAATTAATCGACCGTATTGAAAAAGAAAAAAACACTGTGGTTGGACCGGCTTTAAAATCACGTGAAGAACTCATCGGTATGGTTTTAAGCGATGAATCCGTTAGAAAGTTTATTATTGATTATGCAGCAGAGAAAAAAAGGACAAGGCGGCTGTGGTAAAAGAAGCCCGCCGTTATCTTTATGAGATTGCCGCCGATTACAGTGAAACATTCATTGGGATATGGCGAATACTGCTCACCTGGCTGTGGAACAATATTTACGATGGTTTATCGGTTGATTTGGAAGGCATCGCTAAGATCAGAAACATTTCCAAAAAAATGCCTTTCGTCATTATTCCCTGTCATCGCAGTCATATTGATTATCTTTTGATTCATTACATTTTTTACTTTAACAATATTCAGCTTCCTTTCATTGCTGCCGGCAGTAATTTATCTTTTTTCCCGATGGGTTATATGTTTCGCAAGTCAGGCGCTTTCTTTCTGCGGCGGAGCTTCAGAGGCAACAAAATTTATTCCGAAGTATTTACCAAGTATTTGGCGATATTGTTAAAAGAAGGATTGCCTCTGGAATTTTTTATTGAGGGCGGACGAAGTAGAACGGGCAAGATGGTCATGCCCAAGTACGGACTTCTTTCTATGGTTATTCAGGCCTATCAGGAAAAATATTGTGAAAATTTTGCCGCTATTCCTGTTTACATCGGCTATGACCGCGTGATTGAAGAGAAGTCATATCTTAAAGAACTGTCGGGAGCGACCAAAACTCCGGAAAATACCGCGGAGATAATCAAAACCAGTAAAATATTGCGCAAACGGTTTGGCCGCGTTTACGTGAATATCGGCGAGCCGATTGTTATGAAATCGTATCTGGAGGCGCAGGAAAAGCCGATAGATCAAATGACTATTGATGAACGGCAGAGTCTTTACCGGAAAATAGGTTATGAAATAGTTTTGGAAATAAACAATGTCTCAGTGGTCACGCTTTTTTCTCTTGTTGCCGCTGTGATTTTGAGTCATGACCGGCGTGGTATATCTCATAGCGATTTGCTGAATATTTTGAATGAATTCTATGAATACCTTTCCATGAAGAAAGTCAGGATTGCCGAAACATTCGCCAACAGGGAGAAGGCGATAGCCGAAGCCCTGAATATGTTTGTGCAGTCGGGGTTCATCTCCAAAATTGAAGCCGAAGAAGACGAAAATGAAGAAATGCAGGAAGTTGTTTATTCGCTGAAAGAGAAAAAAGGCTCAATCTGGAATATTATAAAAATAACATTTTGCATTTTTTTGTGCCCCTTTGTTTTGTCGCTACACCCATGATTAAAAGCAGTGAAGATATGACTTCGCTTTCCCGGATCATGGGAGATTATAAATTTCTCAAGAAGCTTTTGTGGAATGAGTTTATTTTTGATGAACGCAAGGATGATGTGGATGAAGTCAATGACGTGCTTGCTTATTTATATGATAGAAAAATGATCACGTCTGTTGAACGTGAAGGTCAGGTCTGGATTGAAATAAAAGGCAGGGGCAGTAAAAAACTGAAGCCTTTTGCCGATTTGATTCACAATTATTTGGAATCATACTGGATAGTCATGAGGAGTTGCTTATATTTAAAGAAAAATCCGCTGACAAAAAAGGATTGGTTAAAAAAAATCCGGACACTCGGAGACAGAATGTATCGCAAGGGCGAAATTTTACGTCCGGAAGCGCTCTCGCAATCAAATTATCTCAATGTCATAACATTCCTGCAGGACGCGGAACTTATAACCGAAATAAAAGATGAAAAAAGTGAGAAGAAAGAAGTTTCATACGCTCTAGCCGAAAACAGGGCTGCAAATGGAAGTTCTGCGCCGCCGCCTATTCAAACTGCTTTAGAAGTTTTTAATACCAATCCGCTTTCTTTGGCTAACTTTGTTGGCTTCGTCGTCGGCTTCCTCAACGTATTATTAATACGTCTGCGGAGCCTCCTCCTTGCCGCAGCGTTATCCTTTGAAATCGAAATGGTATAAAATTAAGAGGATAGTGCCGGCAGAATGAAGTTTAAAAAAATAGGCTGACCTTCGGGAAAAAGGCCAGCCCATCGTAATTAATGGTAATGTTGGTTATTTCTTCTTGCCGGCTTTAGCCGGCTGCTTGATGCTGTAAAATGCCGCTTTGCCGAGGTAGTTGGCCGCGTCGCCTAATTCTTCTTCAATGCGCATCAGCTGATTGTATTTAGCCAGTCTTTCCGTGCGGGAAAGCGAACCGCTTTTAATCTGACCGCAATTGGTGGCGACGGTGATGTCCGCCATAAAGGTATCTTCCGTCTCGCCGGAACGGTGGGAGACAACGCAAGTATAGCCCGCTTCTTTAGCCCGTTCCATGGTGTTGAGAGTTTCCGTAAGTGTGCCGATCTGATTGAGTTTGATTAAAACGGAATTGGCGACACCCATTTCAATGCCTCGCTCCAGACGTTTAATATTTGTTACGAAAATATCATCGCCGACAATCTGAATCTTGCGGCCCAGTTCATCGGTTAATATCTTCCAGCCTGTCCAGTCGTCTTCCGCCAGTCCGTCTTCAATAGAAATAATCGGATATCTTTAACGAGATCAGCGTAGAACTTAACCATTTCTTCGGCCGATTTCTGGGGTTTGGCTTCCGCCGCAAGAATATATTTGCCTTTTTCGTAGAAGGAACTGGCTGCCGAATCCAGCGCTATCATAATATCCTGTCCCGGCCGGTAATTAGCTTTTTCGATGGCCATCATAATCAGCGAAAGAGCTTCTTCATTGGATTTTAAATTGGAGCAAATCCGCCTTCATCGCCAACGGCTGTGTTATAGCCTTTGCCTTGAGCACTGATTTTAAAGAATGGAAAACTTCCGCATTCATGCGGATGGCTTCGGTAAAATTGGGCGCACCCACCGGCATGATCATGAATTCCTGAATATCCACATTATTGTCGGCGTGCTGGCCGCCATTTAAAATATTGGACTGCGGTATGGGCAGAACGTGCGCATTGACACCGCCCAGATATCGGTAAAGGGGCAGGCCTGATACTTCCGCGCCCGCTTTAGCGCAAGCCATGGATACGGCCAGGATAGCGTTAGCACCTAGTTTTCCTTTATTTTCGGTTCCGTCCAGTTCAATCATGGCAAAGTCGATATCGCGCTGTCTGCGGCAATCCATACCGATGATTTCCGGTCCGATTTTGGAGAGAATATTTTTTACGGCAGTTTGAACGCCTTTTCCATTGTATCTTTTTTTATTGCCGTCGCGCAATTCCAGCATTTCATGCTCACCGGTGGAGGCACCGGAGGGAACAGCCGCTCTTGCAATAATACCCGCGATAGTTGACACTTCGGCTTCAACTGTTGGATTTCCCCGCGAATCCAGTATTTCTCTGGCGTGAACATTGATAATTTCCGGCATATAAAAACCTCCTTTTTTACTTTGCCCCAACCTATAACAGAGAGCTTTCCTGATTTCAAGACGATAATCGAAGTGTCTTGATTCCTGAAGAGAAGTCGGATAAACAACTGCAATTAGTCACCAATAGAAACTATAGCAATATAGTATATGGATGCGATTAAAAAAGATAAAAACACAAAACTTTTCCTGCATTTGAAAAAGTGGCTGGAAAAAGCCGTGCTGGATTATAAAATGATCGAAGAGGGAGACCGGGTTCTTATCGGCGTCTCCGGAGGCGCGGATAGTCTTGCCCTGCTTGATTTGCTGGATTCGCCGATGGTTTTTATTCCCCGGTTTACTTTTATCGCCGTCAATATCGATATGGGTTTTGATTCGACGTATCTCGCCTATCAAGAACTGGAAAAATATTTTCAGGAAAATAAATACCGCTATGTGATCGAAAAGTCGGATATTGGCAATCTGGCACATAGTGACTATAATAAAAAAAATCCCTGTTTTTTATGTTCGCGGTTGCGGCGAAAAAGAATTTTTGAAATAGCTAAAGCCGAAGATTGCAACAAAATAGCTTTTGCCCATCACCGGGACGATATTATTGAAACGTTGCTGATTAATATGTTTTATGGACGGGAAATCAGCACAATGATGCCCAATCAGAGAATATTTGGCGGAAAGCTGCACATTATTCGACCACTGGCTTATTTGCGGGAGGAACTCGTAAAAAAATACAGTAAGGAGCGGCAATTTCCCACTGTGAAAAACGATTGCCCGACCAG
>CAVQCU010000240.1:0-16592 GCA_963710995.1 uncultured delta proteobacterium | reverse complement strand
TTGGAAAGGGAGAACTCGCATCTCAAGAAAGCAGTAGCAGAACTAACCGTGGACAAGCTGATTTTGAAGGAAGCTTTGGAGGGAAACTATTAAGCCCCGACAGACGCAAGCGCTGCGTGGAGCATGTGAGGGAGAAACTTCATATTTCCGAACGGCGTGTCTGTCGGGTGATAAATCAACCCCGGTCAACCCAGAGACATTCCACTATAGCCAGATGTGATGAGGGGCGTTTGAGGTCGGAGATTATTGGGCTAGCCCTCAAGTATGGCCGTTACGGTTACCGAAGGATAACAGCTCTTTTACAACAGGATGGATGGCGGGTTAATCATAAACGGGTGGAAAGGATCTGGCGGGAGGAAGGCCTGAAGGTTCCTAAGAGACAAATGAAACGTGGTCGTTTGTGGTTGAATGATGGTTCTTGTGTTCGTCTTCGGCCGACGCATCGTAACCATGTTTGGTCTTATGATTTTGTTGCCGATCGCACCCATGACAGTCGACCAATCAAGATGCTCACAGTTATTGATGAATACAGTCGTGAATGTTTGGCTATTGTTACGGAAAGGAATTTAAAATCTGATGATGTCCTGGATTGTCTGACAGAAATGTTCATTCGTCATGGAGCGCCGGAGTATATTCGCTCGGATAACGGGTCGGAATTTACGGCAAAGATGGTTCGTCGATGGTTGTCAAACATTGGTGTTCAGACCCTTTATATTGAACCGGGCAGTCCTTGGGAAAACGGCTATATTGAAAGTTTCAACGGCAAGCTCAGAGATGAATTACTAAACGGAGAAATATTCTATACTTTGAAAGAAGCGAAAACGTTAATTGAAAAATGGCGCATGGAATACAACACGTTCAGGCCGCACAGTTCTTTGAATTACCGTCCTCCAGCGCCAGAGGCGTACCTGAATTGAGAAATAAAAAATGCCTGAATCCTAACTTAACATGTGGTACAAGGATTTGGGGCAGGTCAGTTTCAATCCGCCCAGTACCTTTTCCTGAATACGGTAGGCTATGGCATGCATCAGGAAATTGTTCTTGGCTCCACCGGGCGGTTCCGTACCGTAAAGAATTCTCCATTTTTCCACTAGCTCTTCACGGTCAAGTTTGGGAAGATCGGCAATTTCGGTAAGTTTTCCTATTTTGGGTGATAAACGATGCTTCACGATAACAGCAACGCTCTGTTTGCCCACGAAGTCCAGTCATTTCTTACAAAAATATCGTAAAAATGTGGGGATCTAATTATGAGTAATTGGCGCAAAAAAATATTTTCAGAGCGTGAAATTGCAGCGTAGTTTAATAAAGAATGTTAATTTAATATTTTTATAAAAAAAGGTTAATTTTAAGATTATGTATGTTTTCTTAAAAATAATTTTCTTAAAAAAATACTTGTGTACCTATTTCTTACTTCCTGAAAGAAACAAATCGTCAACCTTGTCGAGTATTCAAGACTTCAATCTGTAATAAACACTATTAATATCAGACAAACATCGGCATCATATCTCATATTTTCCGGCCCAAATCCCTAAACCAAATTCTTATCCTCATACGCCTAAAATTAATGCCTTATCAATAAATACATACCGCAATTTTGCAAACAATACAGCTATGTTTGGCATTACTGCGTCATCGGTACATCGACTGATTTATCTACAATTAAGATAATATACCAATTACCCATCATCTGTTCCTTGAATTGATGGACTATCCGTACATTATAGGTATGATCCCCCTGCGAGACCATGATTTCATTGGCGGTTACTTCTTTTAGCATTTTGTACTCAAAATGGTTTAACAGAAAAATTTTTATTTCTTCTGGCGTTATCGTCTTGCCATGTGCAAATAATTCGGATTCAATCATTTTCAGTGCGTAGCTAATCTTTAAAGAATTGATGTACATTGGTACGATTTTTACTGTTGGCAGTGAAATAGTGATAATCCATACCAGAAACAATAACCAGCCAATTGCAGTCATGCCTTGTTGTTGTTTGAACCTGCGCATAATTCTCTCCTTTATTTCTTTATGAGTTACTTGATTGCATTGCCGATTTGCGACTACTTGGATCCATGACCTTCTTCCGGGAAAACTACACAAAAAACACCCCGCCTTTTTTATGGGTTAATCCCGTTGATGCATCCTTCCTAAACTACGTTATGTGCGATATTTGCACAATGTGCAACATTTCGATCTGTAATTAATGATTATTATCCCTCGATCATTGTGGTGCCTGTGACAGACACTGATGGAAGTTCTGTCCTGGTAGCAGCGTGACCTTGCCTATTGTTTATCTGTGTCTTGGGTTTTTTTCTGTTCCTTGTCCTTCAATATGGCTGACCTGCCCCAAATACTTGTACCACATGTTAAGTTAGAATTCTGCCATTTTTTATTTCTCAATTCAGGTATGCCTCTGGCGCTGGAGAACGATAATTCAAGGAACTATGTGGCCTGAATGTGTTGTATTCCATGCGCCATTTTTCAATTAACGTTTTCGCTTCTTTCAAAGTATAGAATATTTCTTCCTCAATGGGTTCCTTGACCTTGACAATTATATCAGCGGCAGCCCAGAGCTTATCGGCACTGTCAACCAGACATGCCCCGGCCTCTTCATAGGTCGCATCCTGTATGCCAGAACCAGCACCTGCTGATTTTTCAATTGACACCTTGTGCCCGTGTTGTACTAGCGTCTTCACTCCCACCGGGGTCAGAGCAACCCTCCCTTCTCTCGTTTTGATCTCTCTTGGTACACCGATATTCATTTCCAAATCCTTCTTTATTACTTTTGTTTTATGAGTTGACTGATAATGATATTCTCCAATACAGAATAATTCCGCAGGAATGCTATTTGAGATATCGTTCTATAGGACATCCTAATAAAAAATCTTTCCCAATGCTTCCTTTCTGTATCTTTGGATTTTGTAATAAGATACTCTTACAAATAGTGTGCCAACCGGAACAGGATACCTCCATACAGATTTTAGCTAAACAATTATAAATGTTTACGCAACTAGATATTAATTCAACACGTTGCTCAGATGATGCCAATGTGATGCTTTTCATGTTGCCATCATGTTGCATTGTAATTATTGAAAAGAACACCTCCAAGTAATAACGAGAAATTACTTGCATTTTAAAAAAATAAATAATAATTGATTAATCGACCAATAAATAATGTTCTTTTAGCCAGCTAAGAGACCTAACCCCCGAAGAAGTTAACTTGGATGGGTCAAAATAAATTTTAAATAAGGTACTAACCATGGGAAGAAAACTTATCAAAGAGCAACGACGCAATGAAATCCAGAATGCACTCTATCGGTGCCTCCTCAAAAAGTCCTTTTCCGAAACCTCCATGAAGGATATCGGTAAAGAGGCGAGTATCAACCCTGCCTTGCTCCACTACTACTTCAAAAGTAAAGAAGATCTCCTGCTCCACTTCATCGACTATATCAACAAGCACTACCTTGAGGCCTTCGATACTTACACCCGTGATCTCAGGAAACGAGGATCGAACTATCGGGAGTTTTTGTGGGAGGGCTTCAACTTCATGAACACACAGATCACCACTGACAAGAAGTTCCAATCCATTTTTTTAGGAATATGGGAGATAGCATTGTTCAATCCCCAAGTAAATGCCCGGATCAAGAAGATATACGACGACTGGATCAGGGAGATTGTGAAGATCATAAGATCGGGAGGCCACGATCCAGTTCGTGCCTTAAGGATGGCTATGGCTATAGTGGCTTTCCAAGAAGGTATGGGTCTATTAATGATCTTCTTGAATTTGAAAAAAAATGATATCATACCGATCATGAAAGATTTTCAAGAAAAGATCATAGAAATGCTGTAAGCACCAAGGGTTCATGGATGGACACTGCGAGGGATGCATATCAGAAAAAAATATTATCAGCTCAATCATAAAGAAGCTACACTCTTGCAAAAGGAATGTTTATGAAAGAAGAAAAGGCATTGACTAAGATTGAATTAGCATGGCGCGAGTTTATGTCTTCTGGTAAGTTGAATACAACTTCATTGCGCTCTGAGATCAGGGCTTCTTGGGAACGCTGCCGCAAGCTTGGCATTGATCCATATGACGGGTCTTCGCCGACTGTCCTCAGTGAATCCGATCTCGCCACTTTATTATCAAAGAAGAAAGACCTGATCGGAATAGCCATACCTTTCATGAAAAGGCTTTATGATGTGATCAATGATTCCGGTTTTGCCGTCGTGTTGACCGATGAGAAGGGATACATACTTGAGATTGTCAGAACCCCGGATCTTGAAGAAGCAATTATAAAGACCAATGTCAATTATCTGCCGGGATCACGTTGGCTAGAAGAAGATGTCGGCACCAATGGCATTGATCTGGTATTAAGGTTGAAGAAGCCTTATCAGATTTCAGGCGCGGAACATTACGCCATAACACACCACCCGGCAGCTTGTATAGGCGCCCCTATTTTCAATGCCAATGGCAAACTCACCGGGACAATGATAGCAAGTGGTTTCGCTCAGGCAACGCAAAAACATACGGTGGCCATGATTATGGCTGCAGTTGAGGTCATCAGCGATGAGATTATGATGCGGGAAACCAACAGACAGCTTACCATTACCAATAACCGGCTGGCGAACGTGCTGATGAGCATGTCCGATGGTGTAATCGTGACGGACAACCTTGGAGTTATTAAGCAAATTAATCCGATAGCGAAACAAATGCTGGGTCAATCTATCGGCATGGATTATAGTGACGCCATATATGATTTTTATGATGATGGCCTGGTTTACCGCAATGATGTTCTGGGAAAAGGTATGTCATACACCGATAAAGAAGTAGCAATCAAATCAAAGACCCACTCTACTCATATCCTAGCCACTGCTAACCCAATCAAGGACGAGCAGGAACAAATCGTGGGGGGTATAATCGTTCTGACCCCCGCGGCAAAACTTCAAAAATTGATCAAGCGTTATGTGTCGACTTCTGCGAGATTCCATTTTAAAGACATAATCGGCAAGAGCGCGGCAATACGGTCTGCATTGGATCTGGCAGAAAGGGCTTCCATGAAATCTAACACGATATTGCTGGAGGGAGAAAGCGGTACTGGCAAAGAGATTTTCGCCCAGGCTATTCATAACAACAGCAATCGGAAAAATGGTCCTTTTGTGGCCATAAACTGTGGCGCTCTCCCCCGGGAACTGATTTCGAGTGAACTGTTCGGTTATATGGAAGGAAGCTTTACCGGGGCCAAGAAAGAAGGCCGGCCAGGTAAATTCGAACTGGCCAACGGCGGGACCATTTTTCTGGATGAAATAGCTGAGATGCCCCTTGAACAACAAGTAAACTTGTTGAGATTTCTCCAGGAAAGAGCAATAACGCGGATTGGAAGCATCAAAGAGATTCCCATAGATGTTATGATTATCTGTGCGACCAATAGAGATCTCAAATTGGAGATAATGAGAAATAATTTCCGGCAGGATCTTTACTACCGCCTTAATGTGATTTCCGTCAAGATACCGCCGTTGCGGGAACGTCTGGAAGATATTCCTCTACTGGTTGACTTTTTTATTAAATCCATGAATAAGCAAAGCGCCCGATCCAATATCTACGTCTCTCCGAAAGTAATCGAATGCTTTAATCATTATAATTGGCCCGGCAATGTTCGCGAGCTTCAGAATGTCATTGAAAAAATGCTACTCTGTTGTGACGGTGGGGATTTGGGCCTGGAAAGATTACCGACTGGAATTCTCTTGCACCCGACAGTGAAGGTATTCGATCCAGCCATGGCAAAAACCCAACCGGATTTCCTTCATTCGACCAGAAAGAGTAACAAGGATAAAATGTACGAAGAGGAAAGGCAAAAGCTTCTTTTACTGTTATCCCGGTCGGGAGGCAATATCAGCTCGATAGCAAAAGAATTGGGCATCAACCGCTGCACGGTCTATAGAAAAATGAAGCGTTACAACATGATCTGCGAGACCAGGTAAGGTTGTTTTATATAGAAATAAACTTATTTGCCGCCAGATACGCGCGAGTTGCGTTATCAAAGGCAAAGTCGTGTCCGGGTACAATGATCCCTTGAAATTCGGAAAGTTGCTGCGCACTGCGGCGGAACATATCCTCATTGAAATTCATACCGGGAATCGAAGTTTCGCGCCATAGGTCCCGATGATACAAGGCATCCCCTGCTATCAAAACTTCTTGTGTACGTCCCCGTAAAATAATCGCGCGGTCGTCGATTGAATGACCGGGTGCCGGAATCAGTTTGATATCACAGGGGAGAAGGGGATGATCCTCCAGAAATTCTATCTGACCAGGCGTTCCGATCAGGTCTGCCACGGGATATTTCTCACGCATTTCCAGCATCTCCCGAATGAGCACATTTTGGGGAATATCAGGCGCTGGACCTGATGCATGGCATGCACCTTCTAATGATTGGTGATAGGCAAGTTCTTTGCGGCTGATGAAGATGCGTGCATTTGTAAAGTGCCGGTTTCCACCAATATGATCGGGATGGAGATGGGTATTGAGCACAAGACTGAACTCTGAGGACTTATATCCCATATCGTCCAATTGTTCGAGCAGGTCAGGATTGTCAGCCATGCCTGTATCGATGATCGCCAGGGAATGATTATAGAACTCCACGATCGTGGACGTCACGGGAACACCCCGTACGATCAGGTTATCAATATTATTCGTGATGGTAATGATAGTTGCAATATGCACACGATGTCCTTAAATTAAAGACCAGGTAGTTTGATTCTCTCAGCCCCCCATTAAAGTGCCGGCCCATGTAAGAAAACTATTGCGGTAAATGTTGAATATATCGAACATGCGTGTTTGCTGGAGTTCTACGATATTACCATAACGGGAATTCGGTGGCCTGAGATAGGCATAGCGCGTTACCACGCTCCAGTTGCCCATTGTTCCGTTTTGAATCAACTCAAATCCTATATCCTGGTAATCCTTAATAGCTTTATCCAGATTACTGACAAAATAACTCACATGATGCAGGCCAGGGCCATTTTCACGCAAAAAATTAACATAAATATTTTATTCTGTCGTAGAAGTTATAAGCCCAATTTCTAAATTGCCAAAATAACCAATTACCACGTCAAAGCCATCATCCTTAATTTTTTTCCCCTTGTAATAAATCTGATCTTTCATCTCATTGGCTGCATGATACCAGTTCCTGATGTGATAGATCTTGGAATAATCGTGTATCGCCTTCCTCATATCTTCTACAATAAAACCCAATTGATGTATGCGCCGATATTTACGACCAAACATGATGTCTCATCCTCCGCTGATACACCGACAAAATTTATGCGCATCCCATCAGATAGATGACATATAGTATAACACAGACCGCATCAAACGCGATCATAAGCGCAAGATTCCGCACATACTCCTTCTTGTAATTTAAGAGCAGCGTGCCGACAAATACAGCTTTGTTCAAGGCCACGCAAGTAAGCACCGGTTTTCGAATAGCCGGATCACACCCCGACCAGATTAGCAGTAGACCCGTTATAAAAATCGCCATGCCCCAGTGTCTTTCAAGGAGTTCTGGCAAGTCGCCGTAGGAAACTTTGACACGGAGCATTTTTTCAAACACCAGCCGCGGCGATATGAAAACCAACAGCATGGATGCGGTGATAATGCCGGTGACATATAGTATCAAACTTATATTGTTAGTAATCATGACATCCTCCTTAATCATGACACAATCCGTTCATAACGGTTTACACTATGTACGCTCGCGTCCGGCCATACTGCAGCATTCCTCAGTAAAGACGGGAAGCAATCCCCGGCGGCGTGCATGTTCTATGGCGGCATCGCTTGGAAAAGCAATGCCGTTGAACCCGCAATCAATCGCCATCTTTTCCACCTGGCTTTTATACATTCCAGGCGGCTTTGCACATCCAAGAGTCAGGAAGATAGTCGGATTCCATACCCGTGCGGCAACCAATACTTTTTCTACTTCGGTGAGGTCAGGAGGACTGACTGTACACATACCAGTCCCTGCCGCCGGCATAAGAATAACCAATACCAAGGTCTTGGGTTGCGCTTCCTGAATCATTTTCAGTGCCTTGTATTCTCCGATTATCTGCCCAAAATGCAGACCAATGACAACATGCGGTGCAAAGTCGAGCCCTGTCTCACGGCAGATCATCATTGACCGAAGGTAATCTTCCGGGGAGCGATCCAGATGATATACGTCACGAATGGTTTGTTCATGACCGATCACATCTATCAGGACTTGGTCTACGCCGCAATCCTTCAGCCTCAAAGCCGTTTCTTTCTGAAGGAGTCCGGAATGGACGAGAACTTTGAGATCCCGTTTACGTGCATATCCTATCGCCTCGGTAAAATCTCCCAGGGGTACTTCGCCGCAACTATCGGCGCCACCGCTGACCAGAATTCCACGACAGCCGCGCTCGATCAAACGATCCACTAAATCACACATTTTCTCAGGCGTCTCGACCGGCAACATGGTCTGCAATAGTCTGGCATCACAATGTTCGCATCGACAGGCACATGCATTGCCGGTAATGCTCACATTGGCAAAGGAATAGGATCGATTTTTGAAGCTTCGGTTTTCATAGTGTTTGCTACCCGGAACGGGAAACCAGATTCGTGGATCATGCTGCTGTCTTATTTCCCAGGACCTTTGCCGATCATTCTCGTTGTTCAGGACACTATTCAATAGCTCACCTCAACTGGTTACGAATAATATCAATGTCTCCCTGTTCCGGAAGGAAAGGGTAGTTTCGCATTGGTTCACTGGCGCGTTCATTGCCGAAAGGCCGGTTGCACGCCAGCACTCCATCACTTGCCGGACATCCTGAGGTCATGAAGGGTAGTCCCATCTCAATATACGGATCGATTTCGACCCCGAAATCCATAACTTCTCCAGATGGGGAAAAATGCATTGAATCAAACGACACAATGTTCTCATTAATCAGATAACGCGCAAGCTGAATACGCCTGTACTGCTTAAGGGGAGGCTGCGGGTGGGATTCCAGAATGCTACCGCTCTCCGGAAAAAAGGAAAAAAGGTGCGTGGCAATCTTCATCTTATTAGCCCGATCTATGAAGGAGACCATCTGCTCTTCAGTCTCCCCCAATCCCACGATCAAATGAACACCAACCATGTAAGGGCCAAACACGCCCACGGCATCCTCCAGGCTTCGCATGAACACCTCCCATTGATGCGGTCTGCCAACTCCTTTCGCACGATGCTTTTCAAAGAGACGGGGTATAACTGCGTCTATGGCAATGCCCACGCGGTCTGCGCCTGAATTTCGGATTTTTTCAAGGTCTGCCTTACCGTTCATGACGGTTGGAGAAAGCAAACCACTGATAGGAAGATCTGTATTCTCCCTGAGGTCATTAATGATCGTGCACGCATCATCGAGAGCGCGGCTATGGGTAACCATGGATACACAGGCTCTTTTAAAAGGATGTGTTCGGGTTTGCACGCGGAAAATGATATCGCTCATAAGATATGTCGGCCACTTAACCCGGATAAATGTAGTTGATGAGTCCGTGTTTCGACTCCTGGCCAGGCCGCAATAGCTGCAGGAAGCACGGCAGCCGCCGTGATAGGTCAGAAGGAGATTCAAACAGCCGCATTGGGCATTACGATGAAATTTTCCCGGGGCCAATCCCATGCACATAGCCCCGGCCATGCTTGTTTGTACAAATTCAGGGGATTCTCCTTGTATCACCGTTTCTTTAAATGACTGTTCGGCATTCATACTCATGCTCTACTTTTGAATTCTCATACGACCGCCCTGTGCTATACCTGATCTTGCAAGACCGTGCTTGATATGGCCTGACACAAAGCCTCGCTCATGTGATCAGCATTGACCCCGGGAATCTGGATGCTCTGTGTCTGGAAAAAAAGACGAACATTCTCTAAAACATCCGAATTCACGCTGGAGGAATTCCTTAAGAATGCTTCCAGGTCGAGGATGACCCGTGCAGGATAGGCAAAGAAGTCACCGGTAATGAACGCACTTTTTATACGCTTACGGTTCTGATCCAGCCGCACCGCAATCCTGATCAAGCCTCCCGGTGCTTTATAGTCGCTGATTTTCAATGCACTGTCTTGAGCGGGCACTCTTCCGCCGTGTATCCATTCTTCAGACTGAAAGCGAATGATCTCACTGTCAAACAGGCGAGACTCCCTGTCACTCAATTCTCCGGCGGCGAATGTTACGCCGAACACCTCGCTGAAACCATCCAGCAGGGCCTTTTTGATGATCTTAAGATCGTGTGTATACCCCAGTACTTCATTCAGACTTGTCACACGCTGCCGAAACGACTGGACCTGTTTGTCTTCCAGTTTTTTTATAGGAAGCTTGAGACATTTGATCATGGTGTCCACATCAAAATTGACCAGGAGGCTGCCATGAAAAAGAAAAGCGCCGCCCAGTTCGGTACCGCCCGTGCCGGCTATTTTGCGGCCATTTACTTCGATGTCGTTTTTCGGCCGGAACTTAGCATTCACCCCCAGCGTGGATAGGCCGAGCACCGCACTCTCGCACATGCGAGCGTACATTTCATCCACATCGGTCGGGATGCCTGGCGTGTCTTTTCCCGCGAAGATTGCCCAACCCAGCGTGCCCTCATGCATATAGATGGCGCCGCCACCGGAAATACGCCGATTGATCTCAATGCCATGCTCCCGGCAGTATGCTTCCTCAACCTCCAGTTCGATGGACTGATGATATCCCACCAGGGCGCAGGGAGTGAATTCCAGGAAGAGCAGTGTATCCGGCGCCCAGCCTTTGCTCCGGGACGTCAGCAAAACCCGGTCGATAGCCATATTTTCAGCCGCAGGCATCTTCTTCGAGTCGATGAATCTCCATATGCTCATGTTCGTTGTCTCCTATGCCGCCTTATTCATCTGCTCTTTTATGAATTCCGCGTAGGTCGCGTGATCGAGAAGAGAGCCAATTTCATCGTCGGACACTAACTCGACTTTCATAATCCACCCTGTTCCATACGGATCCACTTGTATTTGCCGCGGTTCCGAAACTACTAGGGGATTACATTCCAGAACACGTCCATTAACAGGAGCTATGAGGTTTCCGACCCATTTGCCCGATTCCACCGAACCGAATTTCTCCCCTCTGACAATCGTTGCACCCTCTGGTGCAAGATCGAGGTACAGAATATCCCCGATTACCCATTGGCCGTAATCACTCAGCCCTATACTTGCAAGCCGGTCTTCGATCCTGATCCAAAAATTATTTTGGTCGTACTTCAGGTTTTCGCGTATAAGCCAATTTTCGCACTGTATGGGTTGGTTTACTAAATCTTTCATATGCAAGTGACTCCTTATAAATTGTCCTGTTGTCGATGCTTATGCAGACGCTGCCACTCGCTATGGCGTAAAGTCCGCGAAGGATCTTCAGGAATTGTTATTTTTTCAATCGCCCCATCCCGTATCAGCGCAAGAACGGTCTTGGCCCCTTCCATTCTAGTTTCCTGCAGAAACAGCCCCTCGGCTATCTTGATCCTGCGCAACCGGGAGCGACGCCCCGGCATTTCCAACCAATCTCTGGACGTGAGCCGATCCTTAAGCGATACAGCCTTATCGCTCATTTCCTTATCCAGGTATCTCTCGTTCAATTCACCAAATTGTCTTTCAAACCCTTTGATAAGATCCAACTCCAAGACGTGCATATCGATGCCGTCCATACTCTGTGCCAGGGTTAGCATATTGTCCTTCATGGCTTGACGAAGAGCTTTACGGTAAGCGGGTGAAGCAACCTTTAAGATCCGGCTCATGACATCAAAAATAAAGTCCATAATGAGATTCCCCACGTAAGCGGTGCCTGACCCGATGTCACCGGCCGCATTTCCCGAGCATTTCCGGCCGTCGACTTGGATATCAGCCGGTGGCGCCAGTTCAGCTTCGATTCCGAAAGAGCGGCAGACGTCGATAGCCGGTTGCAGAACCGTGTTGAAAAGCCTGTCGCGCTTCATCGGCAGGCGCGGGTTGTCACGATGCAGAACTACCTGGTAAAAAATCTGGCGGCTGTCCAGGTAAACCACACCGCCACCCGTTTCCCGTCTGAGAAGCGGCAGACCGTAGTCTCGGCAGAATTCCTGGTCAATCTCCTGATCCAGGTCATCATGGAGTCCCAGGCAGACATACGGTTCGGAAGGCCGGCAAATAATGATGCCTTCGCGGCCCAAGTAAGCCAGCGCATGATAATAGCATTGCGACTCCCACCAGCTGACCATGCCCAGATTGTAGATGTCCATCTTATTCCACCCGTTCCCGATTTACGGATATTTGTATTTGCTCCGTATCAGCCCAGAGCTTCAAGAATCAACTGGCTGATATCCATCACTCGCACCTTGAGCCCGGCCTTGCGGATGGATGCGCTCAGCATCTGCTCGCACTGCTGACAGGCGGATACCACAATACCGGCGCCGGTTTCCTTGATCTCTTCTATGCGCATAGCCGTGATTGCGCTTGCCAAATCCGCATCCACAGTCTGGAGATTGCCGCCCCCGCCGCAACACATCGATTGCAGCCGGTTGTGCTTGAGTTCTACAAATTCCACGCCCGGTATGGCTTTGATAATGTCGCGCGGAGCTTCAAATACGCCGCCATTGCGGCCGAGGTCGCAGGGGTCGTGGTAAGTGATCTTGGCCTGCATTTCTCCAAACGAGAGCTTGCCTTCCTGAATCAAGCGAGCAAAATATACCGTGGTGTGCAGGATCTCCAGCTTATATCCATCCAGAAACTCGGGCGTACCATGTTTCCAGACATGGGCACAGGATGGGCAACTGGCTACGAGAGTGTGCATACCCAAGGCCTTGAGTCTCTCAACATTGTGCTTCATAAATGTTCGGGCGTCATCTGCTCGTCCGCTCGCAAGGAGTGGAAAGCCGCAGCACCATTCATCACCGCCGAGGGTGGTGAAGTCTACGTTCGCCTCTCTCAATATCTCCGCCACAGAAATGGCAACCTCCGAAGCCTGGGGGAAGAATGATGAAACACACCCCACGAAATAGCAGACTCCCGTACCTTTCCTGGGTTCGAACTGCTCCGGGTCATCGAGATCCTGTGCCCAGTCCAGACGGTCCTTGTTATTGAAGGTAGTGATGTTATGGTTCGCTGCTAGATTGGCCTGCAGCGTGCTATAGCCTTTGGGGGACTTACCCGTTTCCGCGATGCGTCCGCGGAGATCCATATACAGACGGCGCAGATCTATGTCTGTGGAACATGCCTGGCCGCATGCGCCGCACAATGTGCACTGGGTAACCCGGTGCACAAACTCATCGGAGATTTTTTTCTGATCTTTCAGCGCAAAGGCCTGCCGCGCTATGCTGAGCTTACCTCTGGGGGAAGCTGATTCCCAACCTATGGTCTGATATACCGGACAGACATTCCGGCAATAACCGCAGCGCGCACAGATCAATGCCTCCAGTTCCAGAGAGTTATAGGGTTTATTATGACTGGACATTGTCTACTACCTCTTTCCGAAGATCCTGCGCATCAAGGCAAAGACTTCCATTCCCACGTAAAAAATAAAGGCATTGAGCATGAACGGCGCGCTATATACTTTACCTGGATTCATGACGTCTTGCGGATCTAAGCGCCGCTTGCGAACCTTAAGGTCTTTGAGCTGGGATGACGTGTATATACGGCTGAGGTAAGGGGTATTCCATAATCCGATGCCATAGGGACATCCACCGTGACTATAGCCCGCATCCTGGATCTTCTTCACGAGACTGAGATTAATGATATACTGTAAAGTTTTGGTTTCATCGGCAAAGAACATACTCATGACCGTGGCCCGCTCAGGTGATACGATATGCCCGTATGACATAAGATTCACACCATAGGCTTTAGCCATCTTCTGAATATCATCCAAATAATCCGGCAAACTTTTAATAGGCAACCACATCTCTCCACCAAGAACGGCAGGCCCGCCCCTTTTAATACGTATGGACTTGTACCTTTCTTCCCATTCCAGTTCAGCCAGGGCTTCAGACATAATAGTTACGGATGGATGTTCTTTCAGAAGCTGCTGAACAAATTTCCCGGCTTCAGAGATCTCTTCCGCTGAGCCCTCGTAATTTATAACCAACAGACCGCCTGTATCTATCGATACATCGGAAAGGCCCAGATCTTTCAGACCGCGCACAAAGTATTGATCAGAATAATGTATGTTGTAGGGTCTTATCTTGTCACCAATCAGCAAACTTATTATCTGCACGCCCTTCCGGTTATCGGGCACGTGCAGCAGGAAGTGTTTCATGGATGTTAATGCGCGTATCTCAAGTTCAATTTCCGTGATGATCCCGAGCGTCCCCTCAGAGGCAGCAAACCAATCGAGAGAGGGATCTGATGTACGAGTAACCCCTTGTATCTTACCGTCCGGCAGGACAACCTCCATAGTCCTTACCTGGGAAATCAAACTCCCATACTTCAAACTGCCTATTCCATAGCCCATCATACAGATCCAGCCACCTACCGTGGCGGCGGGAGCGCTGCTGGGCATCGACTTACAGGCCAGCCCCCATGCGTTCAGATATGATTCAAGGTCGCTCCATGGCGTGGCGGCCTTGACCGTTACCGTCATCCCCTCCTCATCCAGGGCGACTATACCTTTTAGCTCATTCAAGTCCATCACGATCCCGGCCTTGACCGGCACCGCATTAAAGAACACGGTGGTGGCTCCGGCCCGCGGTGTAACCGGGATACTTTCGGCACAGCAGCGCCGCACCAGACTCGCAACTTCTGCGGTAGTTCTCGGGCGCACAATGAGATCCGCTGTGGTACGAAACAATGGATCAACCATCAAGGCCGGCACAGGCCCAAGATCGCGAGAGTACAGCTCGCGTTCCATCGGCGAAGAAGAGGCCCTGTCGCCGAATTCTTCCTGGATAGATTGGTATAAAATTTTACTCATGATCTTATTTCCCCAAGAGTATGCGAGAACCCAAACTCATGACAGCATCGTAGATATTTTGAGAGAAACGCTTCAGGAACCACAAGACCCATGCATCGGGCCCCACCGGCACCACAGATTTATTCTTGCGGGCCGCCTTCACCACTGTTTTGGCCACCCATTCAGGAGGCCATGCAAATTTAGCGTAGGCCTTAACAACATTATCACGGTTGGCTATGGTGTTTTTCCTAAGCTCCATGCGGCCGTCAACCGCAATACGGGTCTTCATCCAACTGGGACAGATGGTGCTAACGCCAATATTATACTTGCGCACCTCAGCCCTTAACGTTTCACCCAGGCCGACCACGGCGAATTTAGTGCAGTTATAGGCCGGCGTGCCCGGTATTCCGAAAAGACCAAACGAGGATGAAGTGTTTACAATGTGGCCATATCTGCGCTCGATCATATAGGGGAGAAACGCCTTAACTCCATAGAGCACCCCCCAAAAATTTATATTAAAGATCCATTCCCAGTTTTCGATGCTCGAGTCCGCCACTGTACCGCCCACGCTCACCCCGGCATTGTTGTGCAATATGTCGACGTGGCCGCGCTCTTGGATGACAAATTTCGCAAACTCCTCCACTTGGGTCCGGTCGGAAACATCGACCTTGCGGGTCAGCACGCGTGCCCCCAAAGCCTCGATCTCGCGGGCCACTTGAGCGAGCCTTTCCTCTCTGAGATCAGCAATGACGAGATCCGCTCCTTCGCGCGCAAACGCCAAGGCGGTCAATCGCCCGATACCTGATCCCGCCCCTGTTATAACTGTCACTTTATTACGCAAATCCTTGATTCCCGGCATGGGGAATACCCTCCTTCCTTGTTCTCTGTTTTTATGATTTAGCCTTTAGCGTTGCGCTTGATCTCTTCTCGCAGGAAGGCGATGGCGGCATCCCCGAAAAGCAGCCGGGATACCACATCGGCCATGTTTATCGGCTCCATGAGAGCTACCCATCCCTGGCCGTAGGGGTCATCGTTCATGGGCTTTTGGATGGCGGCCAGATCCTTATTAGCATCCACCACTTTCCCTGCCACGGGAACCAGAACCTTCCCCGACCATTTGCCTGACTGTAGCGTAAAGAGCGTCTTGTCGGGTTCAAGATCCTTTCCTGCACGCGGTAGTCTTACAAAGGTAATTTCCCCGGCCATTTTCTGCATAAAATCCGTGACGCCGATTCTGATTTGATTGCCCTCAATCCTTACCCATGCATGGTCCCGTGTGTAATACAGGTCTTCCGGTACATCATACGATTCAATAATGGCCATGATTCATCACTCCTCTTTTATCTGCTTTTTATGATGCTCTTATAGGTATGGGATGCGTTGTATGAACTACGCATCAGGGGTCCTGCGCTGACTGCAAGAAATCCCATTTCCAGTCCGATCTGTTCGAGTTCCTTAAATTCGTCCGGGTGAACAAACCGCTCTATGGGTACATGCTGCGGTGACGGACTGAGGTACTGACCCAGGGTCACGATATCACAATTCACGCCCTTAAGATCATGCAACACCTCCACAATTTCCTCAAAGGTCTCGCCCAAGCCCAGCATCAAGCCGGATTTGGATACAATGCCACTTTCACCCATGCCTATCCATTTCAGGATCTGAAGCGATCGGGAGT
>CAVQCU010000239.1:0-3123 GCA_963710995.1 uncultured delta proteobacterium | reverse complement strand
GGCAATTGCCCGGTTTCCCGGTTGTAACGCAAGACATCGGATGGCTCCACCGCTCCGCAATATAATTTGGAAATTCCTATCATTTATTTTTTCCTCGTTTTCCTTACCGCCGGTTTTTTCCAAAATAATCAATCAAGGCCTGAACTAAACCTTCCATTGTATATTCTTCCTGATGGATATCCATGGAAAATCCCGCCCTCGCAGCCGTAGCCGCGGTAACAGGCCCGATGCAGGCAATCTTGACGCCTTTGGGCAATGAAAAATTCCGTCCCATAATTTTTACAAAATTATTCACCGTGGAAGAACTGGTAAAAGTGATCACGTCCACTTGATTTTCTTTGAACAGCGCCTCCAATTCTTTTTTCTTCTTTCCTGAATTTACCGTTTCGTAGGCCGTGACAACATCAACCTTGGCGCCGAGTTTTTTCAAACCGGCAGGAAGAACATTCGGTGCTTTGGCCGCCCGCGCAAAAAGTATTTTCTTTCCCCGCAAATTTATTCTGGAGAAGGATTCAAGGATTCCTTCGGAAATAAATTTATCAGGAACAAGATCAACCCTGATTCCTTTGCTCTCCACCTGCTGTGCCGTTGCCGGGCCGATACAGCATATTTTAATACCTTTCAGATCGCGGATGTCTTTGGCTTTCGCGAACAACCGTTCAAAAAAGAACGCAACACCGTTGGCGCTGGTAAATATCAGCCAGTCGTAATCTTCCAGATTTTTTATCGCGGCATCAAGATTGTGCCAATCCGGCGGAGGAACAATTTTAATTGTCGGGAAATGAAGGGGGTTAGCTCCTTCATTGATCACTAATCGCGCCAGATCATCGGCCTGTTTTTCCGGACGCGTAATTACTACGCCTTTGCCGAAAAGCGGTTTTTGGTCAAACCATTTCAACGTGTCACGTAAATCAACTACCTTGCCGACAATAAGAATTGCGGGAGGCGCAAACTTGCGTTCCTTTGCCAGCTTAGAAATATTAGCCAAAATGCCTGTTAGAATTTCCTGCCGCGCCGTTGTGCCCCAGCGAATCAGCGCAGCCGGAGTTTCCGGTGGCTTACCATTGCGCGTCAATTCCTCCACAATTTTTCCGATGTTCTTTACGCCCATGAGAAAAACCAGCGTTCCGATATGGGCAAGCGCCGGCCAGTCAATATCACTTTTTTCTTTGGTCGGGTCTTCATGACCGGTGACAAAAGCCACCGTGGAAGTCAAACCCCGATGAGTGAGCGGAATTCCGGCATAAGCTGGAACGGCAATCGCGGAAGTGACGCCGGGGACAATTTCAAAGGATATTTTATTTTCGGCAAGTTTCTCCGCTTCTTCCCCGCCGCGGCCGAAAATAAAAGGATCGCCTCCTTTAAGACGCGCGACGGTGTTTCCGGCCTTTGCTTCTTTTACCAAAAGATCGTTGATTTCCCACTGTGATAAGGTATGAGCGCCGCCGTGTTTTCCCGCGTAAATTAAACGGGCATTATTGCGGGCGTATTTTAATAAATCCTTGCTCATCAGATAATCGTAAATGACTACATCCGCTTCGCGCAGACAATCAATGCCCTTAAGCGTAATCAATCCCACATCGCCCGGCCCCGCTCCGATTATATAGACTTTCCCTTTCTTTGTTTTTTTATTCATATTAATCAGCACATCAAATCCAAAAGTTTTTTGCCGCCCTTTTCTAAAATGATTTCTGCCAGACGTTTGCCCAGTTCTTCCGCTTCGAAAACAGACCCCTGCACCTTATCTCTAATTATACTTGATCCCCGCGGATCGGCCACAAGCCCTTCCAGCGAAAGTTTATCTCCTTCCAATTTGCCCAAAGCCGCGATGGGCAAACGGCAGCCTCCGCCTAAATGGCGCAGGAAAGACCTCTCCGCTGTTACTTCCGTATAAGTCGGCGCGTGATTAATCTTTGCCAAAATTTTCTTGAGATCATCATCGCCGATTCTTACTTCCAGGCCCAAAGCGCCTTGTCCCACTGCCGGCAGCATAATTTCCACCGGTAGAAATTGAGTGATTCTGTCAGCAAATCCCATGCGCTTCATACCCGCCGCCGCCACGATAACACCTGCGATCTTTTCTGTTTCTATCTTTTTTAATCTCGTATCCAGATTACCCCGCAGGGGAATAATCGCAATATCAGGCAGCACGGCTAAAAGCTGAGAAGCACGGCGCAACGATCCCGTGCCAATTCTCGCCCCTCTGGGCATTTGCTCGATTTTTCTGTTATCTTTGGATGCCAGAATATCTCTGACATCTTCGCGCGGGAGAATCGCGGCAAATTCCAAACCGGCGGGAACTTCGGTGGGCACATCTTTCATGCTATGCACAGCTAAATCAATCGCGCCGGAAAGCAGAGCGTCTTCGATCTCTTTGACAAAGACACCCTTGCCGCCCATTTTCAGCAAAGATATATCTTCCATAATATCGCCGCTGGTTTTGATAACGCAAATTTCGACGTTCGCTCCCGGCATTAATTTTTTTATTTTTTCGGCGACAAAATTTGTCTGAGTCAACGCCAGTTTGCTTCCGCGTGTTCCTATTTTAAAATTCATATAAATCCTACCTTAATATAAATATTCCCCTCTTTTTTAAAGAGGGGAGATTTTTGTCATGCCGAACCGTAGGGAGACATCTTGTTTTTAAAAGAAAAAGATTTCTCGTCTCTGCATTCCTCGAAATGACAACCGTTTTTAAAATCCCTCTTTCTCTCCCTTTAGGAAAGGGAGATCTTTCTTTGAATTTTCGACTCCGTACTTTTTTCGCCAATAAATAGAACTGTCTCATTTATTTTATTATCCTCTTTTCAAGACCTGATCCCATGTCCCTTATTTATAAAAAAATAAAAACATTAATGCTATAAAAAGAAACGGAAGTGCTGCAGCAGTCAACATCTGCACGTACGCAGGCGATGCGTCGGACAGTACGTGCGCGAGGCGTTCGAGTGGCTGGTCGATGTCGATCGGCACGTACGCCGCACCGGTCTCGAGGACCGCGAAGATCGCGACCACGGCCTCGACGGTGCGCGGCAGTGCGATCGCGATTCTCGGTTCGGCGGCGCCGCCGAGACCCTCCGATACGAGGTGCCGCGCGAGGCGGTCCACCCGCGTTGAGCGATGGTC
>CAVQCU010000238.1:0-7383 GCA_963710995.1 uncultured delta proteobacterium | reverse complement strand
TACCTTACGAAAAAGACTTTTATTATCGGCGAAATCAGGATGACTCTAATACTGCGCTGACCTTTTGTCTTGCTGGCAATAATTGTTTGTCGGCTTCGAACCGCCCGTCCTCCCAACCTAAATCTACCGCCCCTTGCGAATGATGCGGTCATTGTGGCATTTGGCTACAGTTTGACTTTCGGAACCGGTTGAGCCCACGAAGGTTCCGGCGGTTTTGGGAAAAATGATTGGCGGCGAGTTGTTAATGCCGGGGTACCGGGGGAAGTTACAGGTGATGGATTATTACGCCTGCCGGAGGTTCTGGAGCGGGAAAAACCGGCTCTTCTGTTGCTGTGCCATGGCGGCAACGACTGGTTCTAGGCGCTTGAACCAGCAGCAAGCAGCCAACAACATCAGAGAAATGGTTCGCTTAGCCCAAAGAAAGAAGTGGCTGTTGTGCTCATTGCGGGCGCGCAGGCCCGGGTTATCCCTTTCACGGCACCGTCCATGTACCGAGAAATTGCTAAGGAGCTGTCTATTCCCATCGAAGAGGGGACATTGTCCGCTATACCTGCATCTGGCTCCCTCAAATCTGATTATATCCATCCCAACGCCGCGGGGTACCGTCGCATGACCGAGTCCATTGCCACCGAAGAACTGGCGCGATTTAATCTCGGAGGGAGCTCTGTAGTTAGTAGAAATAAGGATAGGCATCCATTCTTGACTATACCGGGAGGGGGCACTTTGTAATTCTTTCATCGTTTCTATATTAACAATCTAGTTATAATTTGATACATCAAAACACTACACTTTAAGAAGTTTGGGGTGTTTTGATTGGGGGATATGTACAAAAATACACTATAAAGAAATGTACGATTCACGATGCTTAGCCAATCAGTTGTATCCGCCTCATTGAAAAAATTCACTTTTGTGTATTAATGATTCTGGCTAATCGCCACTTTTTGCGTTTCTTCCAGCCTCCTTCATGATAAACATAACTCGCCAGAAGCGGTAATACTGTGGTCGCTTCAGCGTAATCCATTGTTCAAACGATGAATCCACTTCGCCCCAGGAATTCGCTTCTTCGAGAGTGGAACTGGAGCAATCACTGTCACGTACGTCGGCCACGGTGATTTGAAATGCGCATTTGTGCATAGGCACTTCTTTCCCTAGTACTTCCGTGCATACAACCGTATCCTGAGCACATTCTTCGGAATGCTGCCGCCGATCATTAATAGGCCGCTGGTTCCTGCTCCGATTTTAATCATGGTTAATTTGCGAAAATCTTTTACGGAATCAATAGAAACATGATTATCGGGATGTCCCTGCTGTGCAGGACAAGACCAAACCCTGCGGAACTATCCGAAAATGCCGGACAAAAAATAGGAATATCGGAATCGTAAGCCGCCTGCACCAAAGAATCTTTCTTTTTCGCTTTCTTTTTTCAAGTATTTTCCGATTTCCAACTCAATTTATGTGAAGAATAAGCCCGGGCGGCAGGGCATCGGCAATTAGTTCAATTATTTTATCGCAGGCCTGTAACTGTTCTTCATCAATGAAGGTGTCATAAATCGGTTGATATAAATTTTATGCGAGTATTTATCGTCAACAAAGGAGTTCCCTGATAATGTTGAAATCCCAAGGCTTCAAAAATTTCGATATCCACAATTGCTGCTCCGGTAGCCACTATGGCGTCGACCATGTCATTTTTTACCAAATCAACCTAAACTTGCATACAGCTGCAGCAGAGGAAGA
Source organism: uncultured delta proteobacterium (assembly GCA_963710995.1). GTDB lineage: Bacteria > Desulfobacterota > Syntrophia > Syntrophales > Smithellaceae > Smithella. The sequence continues at coordinate 5,649 of CAVQCU010000238.1, read as the reverse complement.
ACCGGACAAAGTTAAAATAATCACGCATCTTCTTTCTTTGAATATACGGTCGTAAATATTGGAGGCATTGGCGAGATCGCGGGCCGAAAAGGATATCTTCTTCATGGCGTTAATGATGTCATAGAATTAATGGCTTTGATGTCAATGAGCTTCACTAGTTTTATTCAATTATCTTTTTCTTCATTAAATATTACTCCCTATTATTGTATACTAATCTTATTAAACATGGGCAGGGAAATCTAATCAATAGATGCAATGTGGCCTATGCGGTTTTTTACCGCCTTTATTTCACTTTTCTTCGACAGCTTCCGGCAGGATGAAATCTCCGGGTTTGGCGATATGATCTCGCGGAAGTTTCAGGATTCTCAACAGGGAGTCCGCTATAGACTGGTCAGGGAGCCAGCCGCCTTCGACGTGACCGAGGGGTCCTCAACTGGGCCGAGAACGTGGAGGTCGACGACAATGAAGCCCCTTCTCTCCAGTGAGTACCATTACTATGGGGATTTGGGAGACGGTCTTATCGAACGTCTTGAGTGGTTCAATGCCCATAATCATGTCGATGTAATCGGTGCGAATCAGATATTGTCCTGTATAGATTTGGAGACAGTCGCTGTTCTAGGTCGAAGTTGTCGAGTTACCATTGATTTCCGGATGGAAAGGTGGAGGTAATGGTACTGAGGGGAAACCGGAATACAAGAAATTCAATTCACCGGTTTTGATTACCTTATAGGGATTTAAAACCGAGAATATGCGGGATAAAAAATTGTACCGGCGGAATATTGCCCGCGCGCGCCGTCACGCTACATCGCCGTTCACTGGAATCTTGACGCTCCGATGCCCTCCTTGCAAATCCATGTGGCCGTCTATCCGATGGAGGTGTAGTGGGCCAGGTGGCCGTAATGAAATCAGCAACGGGAACGTTTCTTAGATCGATATCTAAATTGTATTCAAACTGCGCGATCGGGATTAACGACGACTTTACCCTTGACATGTCTGTTTCATCGAACAGGTCGAAGTTTGTCAAATTTAGACCGGCAGGTCCAAGTTCTATCCGAGCACTGACTTTCTTATGGCATGCCATTATGTTTGGTTGGTAAGTTTGAGCCTGACATTGCCTTGTAATTTCTTCAAGAGGTCGAGCTCGCTCTTTCGTACTGATGAAAGCCTATCCACAACCACTCCTTTAGATACGGAATTTTATCCAAAGAGCAATCCGTTTATCGACTGTCATCTTAACCTGGCGGATTTTTAAGCCTCACTCGTAATCTTGTTGCCTTTCAGAGTTATCAGTCCTGTCCTAGGTTTAAAGGTTTGTCCTTGTATATGAAGCCGGCCCGTTTGTAATTCAGTGTGCCGGATATTTGAAAATCATTGTTTGTCGCAATGTTGAGTTTGCCGATTATATTGCCATCTTTGGGTATTAGAGAATGTCCTGCTACGGCTTGCAGATTGCCAGATCCAATTTCCCGGCCATCTTGATAATCGCCTTGCTGCCTTTTAGGGTATTTGCGAACGAACTACATCCGAGTTCAGTTCACGGCCAGGTCGGGGATCTACTGGTCTCTCGAGGGAAAATCGGTCTTCACCGTGCACTGACCGGTGATAGGACCATTTCTGGACATCAGATGATGGTTGAAAAGAGTGATATTTTTTGTATTGAAAACCAGATTGCCTGTAAAGTTTCGCCATTGCCCGGGCACCGGTCATCTGAACGGGATGCTTGTTCGTCTGTAGGAACTGAATGAATCGTATGAGGGGGAATCCATGGGCATTGAGAGCAAAGGTGAAAACCGGTGTTCGAGCGGGTCCCTCAGGTTGACACATTCAGTGTTTCGATGGCGATGTCGTTCGTTGTACCGGCAAGCTTCATGTTTACTGGATCGCCATACTTCTGGATAAGACCCGCTTGCGGCATTTCACCGGTCAGGCATATGCCCAGAAGTATGGCGATCCAGTAAACATGAAGCTTGCCGGTACAACGAACGACATCGCCATCGAAACACTGAATGTCAACCTGAGGGACCCGCTCAAACACCAGGTTTTCACCTTTGCTCTCAATGCCCATGGATTTCCCTCATACGATTCATTCAGTTTAGACAAACAGGCGTCCGTTCAGATGACCGGTGCCGGGCAATGGCCAAACTTTACAGGCAATCTGGTTTTCAATACAAAAAATATCACTCTTTTCAACCATCATCTGATGTCCAGAAATGGTCCTATCACCGGTAAGTGCACGGTGAAGACCGGATTTTCTCCTCAGACCCTAGTTGAGATCCCCGACCTGGCCGTGAATCTGAACCCGGATGTACTTCGTTCGCAAATATCCCTGAAAGGCAGCAAGGCGATTATCAAGATGGCCGGGAAATTGGATCTGGCCAATCTGCAAGCCGTAGCAGGAGATTCTCTAATACCCAAAGATGGCAATATAATCGGCAAACTCAACATTGCGACAAACAATGATTTTCAAATATCCGGCACACTGAATTTCAAACGGGCCGGCTTCATATACAAGGACAAACCTTTAAACCTGACAGGACTCATAACTCTGAAAGGCAACAAGATTACGAGTGAGGCCTTAAAAATTCGCCAGGATAAGATGACAGTCGATATGAACGGTCGCCTCTCTTTGGATAAAATTCCGTATCTAACAGGCGACGTGGTTGTGGATAGGCTTTCGATCAGTGCCGACGCAAAGAGCGAGCTCGACCTGCTTAAGAAATTCCAAGGCAATGTCAAGCTCAAACTTACCAACCTAAACTATAATGGCATGCCCATACAGAAAGTCAGTGCTCGGATAGAACTTGGACCTGCCGGTCTTAAACTGACGAACTTCGACCTGTTCGATAAAACGGGCACTGTCAAGGGTAAAGTGATCATTAATCCGGATGGCCAGTTTGAATACAATTTAGATATGGATCTAAAAAACGTTCCCGTTGCTAATTTCATTACGGCCACCTGGCCCGCTACACCTCCATGGATGGACGGCCACATGGATTTGCAAGGACGGGCATGGGGGCGTAAAGATTCCATAAACGGCGATGTATCGTTGACAGCACGCGCGGGCAATATCCACCGGTACAATTTTTTATCCCGCATATTCTCGGTTTTAAATCCCTATAAGATAATCAAGACCGGTGAATTCAATTTCTTGTATTCCGGTTTCCCCTACAGTACCATTACCTCCACCTTTACCATCCGGAATTCGGTGGTGACTTTCAACGATTTTCACCTGAACAGCAACTCTCTCCAAATCTCTGCCGTGGGACAATATCTGATTCGCACCCATTACATCGACATGATTATGGGCATTGAACCACTGCAAACATTCGATAAAACCATCTCCCAAATCCCCATCGTGGGCTGGGTACTCACTGGAGAAAAGGGGGCTTTCATTGTGATCAACCTGCACGTTCTCGGCCCGGTTGACGACCCCTCGGTCACGTCGAAGGCGGCTGGCTCCCTGACCAAGTCTGTGGCGGACTCCCTGTTGAGAATCCTGAAACTTCCGCGAGATCTTATCACCAAACCCGGAGATGTCATCCTGCCGGGAGCTATAAAAGAAAACGGAAATAAAAAGCCGTAAAAAACCGCGTAGCCACATTGCGTCTATGGGTTGACTTTTGCCTGCCCATGTTTTAATAAGATTCATCTACAATAATAGGGAGTAATATTTAATGAAGAAAAAAGATCTATTGAATAAAACTATTGAGCACATTGACATCAAAGCCATTAATTCTATGGACATCATTAACGCCATGAAGAAGATGTCCTTTTCGGCCCGCGATCTCGCCAATGCCTCCGATATTTACGACCGTATGCTCAAAGAAAAAAAATGCGTGATTATCTTAACTTTGTCCGGTTCTACCTCTGCTGCCGGCTGTATGCAAGTTTACGTTGATTTGGTAAAAAATAACATGGTCGACGCCATAGTGGCTACCGGAGCGGCAATTGTGGATATGGATTTTTTTGAAGCCTTGGGATTTAAACATTATCAGGGAACTCCTTTTGTTGACGATAAATTATTGCGTAAACTTTATATCGACCGGATTTATGACACCTTCATTGATGAAGAACAGTTACAGGCCTGCGATAAAATAATTAAACTAATTGCCGATGCCCTGCCGCCCCGGGCTTATTCTTCGCGTGAATTCATTTGGGAGATGGGAAAATACTTAAAAAAGAAAGCGAAAAAGAAAGATTCTTTGGTGCAGGCGGCTTACGAGTACGATATTCCTATTTTTTGTCCGGCATTTTCGGATAGTTCCGCAGGGTTTGGTCTTGTCCTGCACCAGCAGGAACATCCCGATAATCATGTTTCTATTGATTCCGTAAAAGATTTTCGCGAATTAACCATGATTAAAATCGGAGCAGGAACCAGCGGCCTATTAATGATCGGCGGCGGCGTTCCGAAGAATTTTGCTCAGGATACGGTTGTATGCGCGGAAATACTGGGGAAAGAAGTGCCTATGCACAAATACGCCGTTCAAATCACCGTGGCCGACGTGCGTGACGGTGCTTGCTCCAGTTCCACTCTCAAAGAAGCCAATTCCTGGGGCAAAGTGGATTCATCTTTTGAACAAATGGTTTACGCTGAAGCGACCACAGTATTACCGCTTCTCGCCAGTTATGCTTATCATAAAGGAAGCTGGAAGAAGCGCAAAAAGTGGCGATTAGCCAGGATCTTTAATACACAAAAGTGAATTTTTTTCGATGAGCGGGATACAACTGATTGGCTAAACATTGTGAATCATTACATTTCTTTATAGTGTATTTTTGTACATACCCCCCAATATACCCCCAAACTTCTTAAAGTGTAGTGTTTTGATGTATCAAATTATAACTAGATTGTTAATATCAAAACGATGAAAGAATTACAAAGTGCCCCCCTACCCGGTATAGTCAAGAATGGATGCCTATCCCTATTTCTACTAACTACAGAGCTGCCTCCGAGATTAAATCGCGCCGCTCTTATGGAGAAGGGTGGCAATGGACTCGGTCATGCGACGGTACCCCGCGGCGTTGGGATGGATATAATCAGATTTGAGAGAGCCATCGGCCAGTATAGCGGACAATGTCCCCTCTTCGATGGGAATAGACAGCTCCTTAGCAATTTCTCGGTACATGGACGGTGGTGAAAGGGATAGCCCCGGCGCTGGCACCGCAATGAGCACAACAGCCACTTCTTTTCTTTGGGCTAAGCGAACCATTTCTCTGATGTTGTTGGCTGCTTGCTGCTGGTTCAAGCGCCTGAGCTCGTCGTTGCCGCCATGGCACAGCAACAGAAGAGCCGGTTTTTCCCGCTCCAGAACCTCCGGCAGGCGTAATAATCCATCACCTGTCACTTCCCCCGGTACCCCGGCATTAACAACTCGCCGGCCAATCATTTTTCCCAAAACCGCCGGATAACTCTCGGTCGGCTCCGACCCGGTTCCGAAAGTCAAACTGTCACCGAATGCCACAATGACCGCATCATTCGCAAGGGGCGGTAATTTAGGTTGGGAAGAACAGGCCGTCAAACCGACGCCGACAATTATTGCCAGCAACAAAAAGGTCAGCGCATTATATTTTTTAAAGTCCATGCTGATTTCGCCGATAATTAAAAGTCTTTCGTAAGGTAATTAAAGAGCCTCATGGCCACATTTAAAAATG
>CAVQCU010000237.1:0-3695 GCA_963710995.1 uncultured delta proteobacterium | reverse complement strand
TATTATATTGCTAACAGACAACAGTGCTCCAATCTCTGATAAATTTTTCCATCAATAAATGACCCGGCGAAATCAAAATCGAGCTTTCTTTTGCATTTATTTCATTAAAAGGCAACCCTGCCGCTTTGTTTTCTTCTTTTCGGGAAGATAAAACCGCAAAGGGACTGGGATCGCCGACATGAGTTTTAAGATCAATCGGTGTCGGATGATCGCTTAAAACAATAAGCCGGTAATCGCCGAACGATCCAATTTTATTTAAAATCGGCCCCACTATTTTTTCATCAAAAAGCTCAATTGCTTGAATTTTACCGGCGGCGTTTCCTTCATGTCCCATTTCATCAGGAGCTTCCAAATGGACAAAAACGAAATCCATAAAATTCAAAATATCCAGGGCCATTTTAGCTTTGCCGTCATAATTGGTATCAATGTAACCTGTCGCCCCCTCCACAGGGAACACTTTTAATCCGGCAATAATGCCGATGCCTTTGAGCAAATCAACTGCGGAAATCATTCCACCCTGCAGGGAATATTTTTGAGTAAGCGGAACGATCTGAGGCTTTTTCCCCTGCCCCCAAAGCCAAATGGAATTAGCTTGTTTTTTGCCTGCTTTCTGTCTTTGGACGTTAATAGGATGGTTTATTAAAATTTTTCCGGCACGCTGCATAATTGAATTTATTTCATGGGAAGAATCTCCATGCGGAAGATAAGATTCAATAGTTTTCCCCGTTATGTCATGGGGTGCCGTTGTTTCAGGAGATGAAGGGGCGTTGCGCCAAACGAATAAATGGCGATAACCGACACCGGAAAAAAATTGGTACGGCGACGAACCAAGTGCTTTATTTATATCGAGAATAATTTCTCTGGATTCTTCAGTGGAGATATGGCCGGCGGTGAAATCATCCATAAATGCATCGTGAGAATCTTTCTCGCCTATTGTTACAAGATTACAGCGGTAAGCCATATCATTTTGTCCGAGACTTATTCCCATACTGGCCGCTTCCAACGGCCCTCTTCCGGTATAAGTCTCACGAGGATCATAGCCCAGCACACTCAAAGTAGCAACATCACTACCCGGAGTAAAGCCGGCAGGAATCGTATCCACAAGACCTAGAGTTCCTTCTGCGGCAATCTGATCCATGTAAGGGGTAAAGGCGCACTGCAGCGGAGTTTTTCCGCCAAGCATTTTGGTCGGATAATCTGCCATGCCATCGCCGAGCAACATTACATATTTCATATTAATATTTAGAGAATCTTCTTTGTGAATAATTTTAATTTAATTCGTCCTCGATTCTAATTATTATTGTTTTGTCCTGAACCATGTTCAGTTTATCTATCTTTTTGAGTGCCCGGCGCACATTTTTTTCCTGTGCCTTATAAGTTGTCATAACAATCGGCACGGCGACTCCCTCTCCCCTCGCCTTCTGAATACATGTGGCAATGCTGATATTATTCTCTCCGAGAATGCCGGATATCTTGGAAAGAACACCGGGACGGTCGAGAGCCGAGAAACGGAAATAATATTTTGTCTCGACATTATCCATAGGGATAAGCTTTATTTGCTGCATGCCTGTTTCACTGATTGATCGCAGAGGCACACGGCAGTTAATACCTTTTAAAATATTGCGGGCACTGTCGATTATATCGCTGAAAACAGCACTTGCTGTGGGCATCATTCCCGCCCCTTGCCCAAAAAGAAAAACAGGACCTGAAGCATCGCCCACTATGTGAAAGGCGTTATAATTTTGATTGACATTGGCCAAAAGGTAACTGGAAGGAATCATCGTTGGATGAATTCTTGCCTCCACTGCGTCATTCTTAAGCATGGCGATCGCCAGCAATTTTATCCGGTAGCCCAATTCTCTGGCAAAGGCAATATCCTCACGACCGATTTTAGTGATGCCTTCAAGATAAATATCTTTCAGGTTTACTTTTTTCCCGTAAGCCAGCGATAGAATAATCGCCATCTTATGGGCGGTATCGATTCCTTCTATATCGAAAGTAGGATCGGCTTCCGCAAAACCAAGTTTCTGCGCCTCTTTTAAAACAACATCAAATATTTTGCCTTCATCAGTCATTTTGGTCAAAATGAAATTGCAGGTGCCGTTCATAATGCCCATTATGGAGATGATTTCATTGGCCGCCAGGCTTTCTTTGAGAGTCTTGATTATCGGAATAGTTCCGCCGACACTGGCTTCAAAACCTATATCTACTGCCTGCCTTTGGGCTGCCGGAAATATTTCATTGCCGTAGGTGGCCAAAAGCGCCTTGTTGGCGGTAACAACATGTTTACCCTTGGCGATTGCCTCCATAACAAAAGTACGCGCGGGTTCATATCCGCCCATCAGTTCAATGACAATGGAAATATCTTTATCGTTGATTATTTCCCGGGCATTAGTCGTCAACAGATTCTTATTAATTTTAACACCACGCGGAGTTGTGATATCGATATCGGCAATCTTCTTTAAAACCAGCCTGGCACCGAGTTTTTTAGTAACCAGTTCTTCGTTTTGCCGCAATAGCTTGACGACTCCTGTTCCGATGGTACCTAAACCAATTAAGCCGATATTAATATTTTTCATCACACGTACCTAAAATCAGTTTTAAATTTTGCCCACTGAAGGACAATAGTTAAGAATGTCTTTCCTATAACAAAAACAGCCATTTTGTCAAACAAATATAAATTATATTTAAAGCGTTAACTAATGAAAATCCAAAGAATTAAACAGAAGAAATGGGAAAAGCAGCGGATTGGAAGATTAGAGGATTAGTGTTTGGATATCCACCTCATTCTTTACATCTCCCGCCCAAACATTGATTGATAATTTGGAGTTGGAAATAAATTTCATTATGCAGTGGTGTGGGAATGCCGAATTCTTTGCCTATCTTACAGATATAAGCTGTCAGAGTATCAATTTCTGTTTGTTTACCGTTCTCTTTGTCGAGTTGCATGGATGTTTTTGAGTTGTGACCAAAACCGGCAACCATTTCCATCGATTTGTCGACTGTATTTTCCGGCAGAAAAATATGACGTGCTTTGGCAACTGCCGCTACTTCCAGCATCATATCCCTTGCCTTTTTCCTGAGCGAAGAATCCGCCCAGACAGAGCCGTATGTCTTATTGGTAGCGGACATCAGTGATGCCAGAGGGCACATCAGCAAATATTTTGTCCATAAGACTTCGGAGATTTTGTCCGTTAATATGGCGTTAATTTTCGCCTGCAATAAAACATCCAGTATGTATTTATATTTTTTTGCGGATTCATCATCCGTACCGAATGTCAGTTTGCATGCGCCGTTCTCCTGATGGATAACACCCGGCTTTTCAATGTGGGTTATGATATAAACACTGCCACTTAAAACATTCGCCTGCGGCAATACGGCACAAAGTCTTTCCGCACTGTTCACACCATTGAGAAGAGGAATCACAACTGTATTTTTATCGATACAGGAGCTGAATTCCCGCGCGGAACTCTCCAATGAATAACTTTTTGTGCAGAAGAAGATTAAATCTAAAATGCCCGCCTCGGCAGGATTGTCCGTGGCAAGCGCAGGCCTCGCAATATAATCACCTTCCTGCGTCAATAACTGCAAGCCTTTTTCTTGAATCGCTTTTAAATGTTCGCCGCGTGCGATAAAAAATATTTCGTGCTGGTCAGAGCCTTCGTATTCAATGGCCAGTTTTCCGCCGAAATATC
>CAVQCU010000236.1:0-37083 GCA_963710995.1 uncultured delta proteobacterium | reverse complement strand
TTTGCAATGATTTGTTCAGATGTCTTTACGAATCCCATATTTTACCTCCTATTTCTTAAAAAGTTGATAGATGCAAAACCATATTTTTTAAATGAATCTCTTTTCTATGAAAATCAACTTACAGCCGTCTTGACCTGACTAAACAGATTAAATTTTGATGTCCTTAATGAAATCTATGTATTGTGTTGCTGCTTCTTTAGGTTTTTCCATTATGGACATATGACCGCATTCTTTAATTATAAGTTTCTTCTCACATCATACCAGCGAAAGCCGGTCCCAGACCTCTCTGCCACCGCCGAAACTTGCCGTGTAGACCTTTGCCGGATCCGTTGTCGCCTCGATATTCGGGGTCGGAACTCCGTTTACACTTTCAAAACCGTTTGGCACATAGAGGGTAAAATCAAGAGGCTTGACTTTGCCACTTGCGACATCTGAAACATATCGTGCGATCCCGTCCGGATCTGGTTTTCTCGGGGTTTTGCCGACGTACTGACCGCCGTTTTGGGTCAGATCGGCATAGAAAAGGACTGTCCCATATAGGCTGGGGAAACCGAGCTTTATCGGAAACTCCCTGCCGTACAAACCGGTGGCGGCAAAGAAGTAAGATGCAAGGTGAAAACTCGGCCACTTTCCCTTCCCGAACGTTAGACCAGGGAGAAATGGATCGGGCATCTCCATATCGGCCTGTGTTATTTGCAGGGCAGCCACGCAAGCCAATCCATAATAGAATTCTTTGAAGACATCATGTGCTTTAGGATTAAAGTGAGGGTTACTCAACCTGGACATCGTTGTCCGGTTGTAGAAAAAACCTTTGAGGTGCCCCAATGGTTCATTACCAATTAGTGAAACGTATTCACTTGCATGGCTCAAGGACAATCCCCAAATACCTTTTTTCCCATATTCTTCATAGGTAATAACCCCGTCTCCATCCTCATCGAAGGCTTCCAAGAATTCTTTCTTTAAAGAAGATCCGGTGAGTGTATCAACGGCGTCGAAATAACTGAAAGCAGTCTTCTGTAGGTCCCATGGAAATTTGAATACATCGAAATACAGATTGTTTGTAATCACGTCCGAGAAGACGCCAGCACTTACCTTACCAAGATGGCCACGGATTGAAACCAAGGGTGAACCCGATATTACGTCATGTCCCACCACGTAGTACTTTCTCTTCCCCAAACCCCTCTTTTCGGCTACCCCGAAGGACTTGTCCCGAGCAAGGCAGCAATCAAAGTCGAGCCCAGTTACGATATTTTTGCCTTCGACAACGGCCGTCGGGACGATCTGCGGGAAATGTCCCCCCGATCCGTCATCCATTCCCACGGCAAGAGCATTCTTCAGGGGTACATTGCTGAACATGTACCGCGCCGCAAGCAGATCCGTGGCCACCGGATCAAGCCCGGCAAATACAACGCCCTCGGGACACTTTTTCCCTATTTCGATACCCTGGTGATCAAGATTTATCGCCTCAATGCCGTCAACCACGTGGACCATGAATATATCCTGATCGATAACAGCCCTTATTATGTCGATCATGGTGGCCGTGATGCCTCCGGTTTTTTTCACGATATAGGAGCCATCATGGTTCTGCTTGGGCACCCCTGTATTATGATTTATTTCCGAAACCCAGACCTGATGTGGAATGCCTGCCTTCATCCCGGGTATACGGGTATGAGGTGTACTGTAATCCCAATTATAATCGCCTGATTTTGAAAACTGCATGGGATAAAGCCCGATGCCCAGATTCTTGATGACATTGGTGAATATCGCTATTGCATGAACCTTGAACTTAGGAACATTAATGAGGATGCATCCTGGATAGGCCTTTCTATCGTCGGGATCAACAGGATTTCCACCCACGATAGCCTTGTGAAGGGTGATGGACTTGTAATTGACGCCGTCCTTTACAGGAATCTCGCGACCCTTGCTGGGGTCATCGAAGATCCTGTTCAGATCATAGACCATCAATCTGTCTTTGGCCAAACCGGGGGGAATGTATGTCCCCATAATACTTTCTTCGTATCCCCGCATGGGATCTTCGGTTGCTCCTGGTGCGAGGGATTCGGCAAGGTACTTCCTTGCAAAATAGAAACCCCAACCGCCATAGAAATTGTAAGATTTGCCTTCTATCACAGCCTCCACAGTTATGGGTTTGCCGTCGGCGTTCAGCATGGAATAGAGACCTGCTGCAGCTGGCATCAGCGTTGCGGCTTCACCAATAGTCATCTGGTAGTAGCTGACGCCTGCTTTCTCGTGAAACCACCTCATCAATGCCGCGATGAACGACCATTCTGTACAAGTAGTACTGCCCACATCTGGACCATGCGTCTCGGGATCCATGTTTAGGATATTGACGAGGTTGGGTTTGAAGAGAAGTTTCTGCCCCTTGGAGAGTCGCAACTTGATCTCCTGACCAAAACCAGTTTCTGCCTCTATGGACGCTAAAGCGAGATTAATGCCCTCATAAGTGTAATCGATCTTCTTTTTGATTGCCTCCCATGCTGCCTCTTTGCCTTCATTGATGTACTCTTGGAGAAGAAGTCCTATGTTGGCATACGATTTCTCCGCATCCATCCGGACGATGCCCACGGGTGCTCCAGCGGAATCCGTCTCCTGCCTTCCAATAGGCGATTCTACCTGCAAAGCCTTATATTTTGTCATGGTCGACCTCCTTTAATTAAAAGGGCAACATCATTTTCGATCCTTTCCTCTAAATACTTCTTCACTAAATGCATGTCTTTTAATGGAACAAACTACTTGGAGATTACACTTGTAGCTTTTTATGTCTTTGATTAAAAAAGAAGCCCGCTCAATTTAATTGAATCAAGCAAAAGGAAGATGAGTTGAAAAAACGTTCATTTAAATAATCAGGAGTAAAATTTTAATATGGCAATATATAAAAAAACCTGACTGAAATGTCAAGAAAAGATTAAATTATAAAATATAATGTGTTTTAATGTTTTCGTCGAGCGTGAATTTTATTGAGCCGCATAAAACACCAGACTCCTGTCTGGTGATGTAGCGGCAACCCGCAGGGTTCATGCAAGATGTCGCATGTAACATTAAAGAAGCCCCCAGCTCCTACTGGGGGAGGGTCACTTATTACGGATTGAAAGGTTGCATATTCATCGAGATTAACATTTTGAGGATTACATGAAGAAGTTCATAAAAAAATTGCGTTATAATTATCTGTATAAATACTCATCAATATACATTCCAAACCAAAAGTTTACAATTTCTAATGATCGAGAATAAAAGTCCGTCATTTATAAAAAAAAGGGCATCAGATTAACCTTTAGTATTAACTAGTATTAACCAAATATTCCCCTTTTGATTTTTACGACTCTGAAATGGTAATCTTTCTACTTATCCATGTTTCATTTGGATAAGCTCATTCGCAAGAGCTGATCATCTCAACTATAAAGTTTCCTCAGCTGAACTTTGTTAATCTTGCCAACACTGGTTTTGGGAATTTCATCAATGAACAAATACTTATCAGGAACACCATACTTGGGAATCTTCCCATTGGCAGCACATTCCGTCATGTATTTCTGCATATCTTCAGCGACAACCTTACCTTTAAAATCCGGACGTAAAACAATTATTAATCCCGGTCTTTCTCCCCATTTAGGATCAGGAATACCTATGGCAGCAGATTCTAGAACTGCCTCATGCTGACTGATCAGGTTTTCTAGTTCCAGCGAAGAAATCCATTCGCCGCCGGTCTTTATTACATCTTTAATCCGGTCAGTTATTTGAATATAATTTTCTTCGTCGATGTAGGCGACATCACCGGTGTGTAGCCAGCCGTCAATCCACAAATTCTTTGATCCCTCCTTATCATTGAAATAGCCAGGAGTGAGCCATGGTGCACGGAGCACAAGTTCGCCTGTGGTCCCGCCATCATGGGGCAAGCTTTTTCCAGCAGGGTCAAATATTTCTGCGTAAACCAGAGGTACGGAGATACCGGTACAAACAAGCTTATCCACTTGTTTTTCTTTCTCCCAATTAAGCATGTGCGGTTTTAAATTGGCAAGTGAAATCAAAGGACAAGTTTCCGACATACCATAACCAGCATAGATCTGGATTCCTAATTGCATGGCTGCTAAAGCTAATCCCTTGGGTAATCTTGATCCGCCGATGACAACTTTCCATTTTGATAAGTCAACGTTTTTTACCGCGGGACTAGCTACCAGCATTTGAATGATAGTCGGTACGCAATGGGAAAATGTCACTTTCTCAGTCAGTATCAACTTCAGCAATACTGGTGGTTCATACTTGCCAGGATACACCTGCTTCACTCCCAGCATTGTCGCTGCATAAGGACATCCCCAAGCATGTACATGGAACATAGGTGTCAAGGGCATATAAACATCGGTGGAATGAAAACGGCCGACGGATTCATACGCGGATGTACTCATCGTCATGACCATCGTATGTAAAACAAGTTGACGATGAGAAAAATAGACGCCTTTGGGAAGACCGGTTGTTCCTGTCGTATAAAAAATTGTTGCCTGTGTATTTTCGTCAAATTCCGGAAAATCGTACTGCATTGAGCTTGAAGCAAGCAATTCCTCGTATTCAGCGTCAAAAGGAATTTTGGTTTGCGGTATGGAACCATCTTCAGAAATAATGATAATCTTTTCTACCGTTTTTAACTGGCTTTTAATTGCTTCCAGAATTGGTAAAAATTCTGAATTGATAATTACAACTTTATCTCCGGCATGATTCATGGTGTAAAGTATTTGCTCTGGCGAAAGACGCCAGTTTTGTGTATGCAAAATTGCACCCATCATCGGAATGGCAAAAAAACATTCCAGATAACGGTGACTGTCATAATCAAAAACACAGACAGTATCACCTTTTTTAACACCCATTTTTTCGAGTGCATCCGCTAATTGGTGAATGCGTTCATTTAATCGCAGATAAGTAAAACGAACTTTATCACGATAGACTATTTCTTGGTGGGGGGCAAAGGAAAGCGATGTATTCAACAAATGCTTAATAAGTAATTGATAATTGTAATTTTGTCCGGCTTGATAGGATTTTTGAGCCATAGCTGTACCTCCTTGTTTTGTATTACGCTTGAGGATGTATAAAAACGTTTAAGATATTGAACAACCATCTACTTACTATTAAGTTTCTTTTACTTATACCTCCTGTTCTGATTAGTATTGTCTTGAACCTGCCCGAAAAGGGACCTTATGACCTGTTTCCCTATTTGTACCACATGTTAAATTAGATTTCAGCCTTTTTGATTATTTCCAATTGAAACATTGCATTAGAGGGATAATTTGAAAAAACAACATTACAGCTTACTATCTTCCTTATAGTAAGCTGTTATCCACAAAATGCTATCTTGAAAATATATTCAACATTACAAGCGGTAATCAATATTTAATTGACATACAAGACCAAGTTTTCTATACTTCCCCTCACAAATATGAAGTTCTTATCAAACATTAAACTTATGGAGAGTCATGAAATGCGTCTCGTAAGCAGTTCCATCGTGGCAATAGTTGTACTGGCTCTTGTATGCACTGCATTTGGGAATGACAGGGAATCTTTTGCAGGGCAGTGGAAGGGGCAATGGTCGAACAGTTTGGGCGAGCGGGGTGACGATTCGCTAGTTCTCAAAGAGGATTCAAACGGGAAGTTAAGCGGTGTCTGGACAAACGAGGTAGCACTCTCAGGGAGGCGAATCAACCGGAATACCTTAGAGCTCCAAGGACAGACAGAGACTCGCTCCTACCAGATCACCGCAACGGTGATTGGTAACGAGATGGTTATGCAATATCTGTCCACGAGGCTGAATAGCAGCGGATCGTACAACGGGACGTCACGGCTTATTCGTAACTGACGGGATATTTATCGGAACTCCAACTCGCTCTCCTGTCAATCATTATTTTCAAGAGTGGCAAGGGTTCATTCATGACTCATGTAAGCAGTTTTCTAACTGCCACTTTAATCCAGCCGATCGCTACGCTCAGGCTGATTTTTTCGTTGCACCTTTCAAGTGATAATCATCAATTCTGAAAGTCACTTATGACTAAACTTTTGTAGGTGTAATAAACAGTTACTTATTTTTATAATTCTTGTTTCTTTATTTATGCCTTTTCTTCCTTGTGCATTTCAATCACGTTTTTATTTGTTACCGCGTCTATGATCTGCCCGGCCAATGTTGAAGCGTTTTTCAAGGTTTCATCCCTCAAATGTGAATACCTTTGAGTCATGACAGGGGATTTATGCGTTAATAGCTTTTGTAATGTATATAAATCAACCTTGCCGGATGAAGCAAGCATGGAAGCGTATGTATGCCGTAATCCGTGCAAAGCGCGGAAGTCTGTCCGGGATACCCGCCGCATGTTTTATTTTATTCACTCGCTTCTGTATATCTGTAAAAGGTTTACCGTCTTTACGGACAAAAACATTTTCAGATTGCCGGGAGTGATTTTTTAATACTTGCCACGCCTGTTCATTCAAAGGAATTTTCTGACTTACGCCGCCCTTTGGATTTCTTATAGTGATAAAGCCGCGCTGAAAATCTATGTCTGAAAATTTAAGCTTGAACATTTCACCCCGGCGCATTCCTGTATATAAAGCAAGCCTCATCATGTTTGCCGCTTGAATGTCCGTTGAATTATCAATGGCCGTTAATAGGTTCTTTAATTGTTCGGCTGTTAAATCTTCCATTTTCTGATTATCAACCTTTGGCATGTCAATTTGAAAGTCTAGCCCTAAACATAAATTTTTTTTTACTCCAAAATTGCCAAGCCTCTTGATCAACTCTAAAACATGTTTGACGGTTTGAGGTTTTAATGTCTTAGTGAGATTAATTCTTATGCGGTCAATTTCCAATTTTCTGATTTCATGCGGTTGCTTTTCGCCAATTTTCGGTTCTATGTGTTTCTGAAAAAGCCCCTTGTCATTTCGCCGTCCCCTACTATCTGGCCTTTGTGCTTCATACTCATCCCACAATCGAGCAAAAGTCATCTTTCCGGCCTTTCTTCAATCTTTTTGCCGTTGAGATAATAGATTATATAGAAAACTTTTTCTTTCCCTTTGTCTACGTAATAGACACCCGGATATTTCGTCTTTATTCGGTTTTGCTTTGGCATTTTTCATTATTGTCTTTAGTATGCCTCTAATCTTTTCCCCTACACTATCCCCTACACGTGATTTCAATATAATGATTATTTAAAGTAAGTCAAAGTAAATCTTATATGCCTTGATAGCATTGAATTTGCGGGGATTAGATTATTGAAAGTATGAAAAAGTAAGATAAGGAGAAAATGAAGTATTTAGCTTCCCAAGCTGGACGTATCCGGTTCGAGCCCGGTCGCCCGTTCCATAATAAGACTCGCTGAAAACGAGCGTAGCGAAGTTTGAAGCGTCAGTCGAATTATCCCAGGAGCGAAGCGACGCGGGAATTGAAACTCCAATTTCAAAAGCGTAGCGTATTGAAATTGGTTAGTTGTAATGAGACTCCCATTCCGGAAGCGAAGCGCAGCGAAATGGGCTAGTCGAATTATCCAACAGCCAAAAGCTGTTGGAAATTGTCCCGCCAACGTAGTTGGCAGGGATATAAGTATATCCCGCACAGCAGGGGAAATGAGTCCCAAGTTTCAGAAGCGAAGCGAGTTGAAACTTGACTGACGAATTATCGCAGGAGCGAAGTACCCTGAAGGGCATCTTCGACGACGTGGGATTTGAAGCGTCAGTCGAATTATCCTATTGATTAACTACTTAGCAGATTTCAGACCGCAGAAATAATACTTGATTTGCCTGCTGTGATGTGTTAGCTAATTATCAAACCATCGATGTGATAGTATTGATGAGTGGGCCCCTGCCCACTTTTTTATTTTCTGAGCAATTATGGATGATGATGTAAAAGAAAAAATCAGGCAGTTGGCCGAGCCGGTTGTCGTGTCTGAAGGAATAGAGTTGATTCATGTTGAATGCATCAAAATGCATACACGATGGATCATCCGGCTTTTCCTGGATAAAGAAAACGGAGTTACACTTGCTGATTGTGCAAATATTAGCAATCAGTTGGGTGATATTTTTGATATCCGTGAAGTGATAAAAGGCGCTTACACGCTGGAAGTTTCTTCTCCCGGTATTGATAGGCCTTTATCACGCGATCAGGATTTTGTGAAATATAAGAACTCCAAGGTAAATATTAAAACAAGCGTAAAAATTGAGGGAATCAAGAATTTTCACGGCATTCTTTTAGATTACATCGAAGAGGCTGGTCAAAAATTGGTTTTGATCGACATCTCCGGGAAAATTCACCGGATTTCCAAACAAGATATTGTAAAAGCAAATCTCGCCGATGCGGGATAAATTAAACAGGGAATTAATGCCGGCAGGCTGAAATTCTGCGATGATATATCAGCTAAAAAAAGGGAGGAATTTGTAAATGTTGTTGCCAGAACTTAAACGTCTGATCGAACAGATGGGTAAGGACAGAGGTATAAATAAAGAAATTATTACTGACGCCCTCGAAGCGGCAATGCTTACGGCTGCAAGTAAAAAACTTGGACAGAACGTTGATATTGAAGCTCATTACAACGATGAAACGGGAGAAATTGAAGTTTTTCAATTCAAAACCGTTGTCGATAAAGTCCTTGATCCTGGAACACAAATCTCCAAAGAAGAAGCAAGAAAAAATCTTGATGAAGGCGCAGAACCCGGCGACAGCTTGGGAATGAAAATAGAAACAAGTTCCTTTGGCCGAATTGCCGTGCAAATGGCCAAGCAAATAATTATTCAAAGAGTTAAAGACGCGGAATGCGACAACATTTATGAAGAATACAAAGACAGAAAAGGCGAATTAGTAAATGGCTTTGTCCAAAGATTTGAAGGCGGCAGCATTATTGTCAATCTTGGGCGCGCGGAAGGTGTTATACCTCCTGCGGAACAAATTCATCGCGAAACTTATAAACGCGGCGAAAGAATCCGTTCCTATATTATTGATGTAAAGAAGAATGCCAAGGGATCTCAAATACTCATGTCCCGCACGCATCCGTCATTTTTAAGGGCGCTTTTTGAAGTGGAAGTTCCGGAAATTTCCGAAGGGCTTATCGACATTGTCAATGTAGCTCGAGAGCCGGGCAAAAGAGGGAAAATTGCCGTCAGATCTAAAGATAAAGATATCGATCCTGTGGGCGCTTGTGTGGGCATGAGAGGTTCGCGGGTCCAAAGTGTGGTGCAGGAATTACGTGGCGAGAAAATAGATATTATTCCGTATAGCGATGATGCGGCCAAATATGTAAGCAGTTCCTTGTCTCCTGCTAAGGTTAACAGGGTGTTCGTTGATGATGATAACCGGACGATGACGGTAATTGTTCCTGATGATCAACTCTCCCTGGCCATCGGTAAAAACGGGCAAAATGTCCGTCTGGCGGTTAAGTTGACGGGATGGAACATTGATATGAAAAGCGAAACGATGGCCGTTGCTAAAGAAGAAGGACAAGAAGGAGAAAATGATCTGACCAAAATCACAGGCGTGGGACCGGCTATGGCGGAGAAGCTTTTCAGTAAAGGCATCAAGAGCATTGCCATGGTTGCAGCAACCGAGCCCGAGTTATTATCTTCAATTCCCGGCATAGGTGAAAAGACAGCCCAGCAATGGATTGAAACGGCAGGTAAAATTTTAACTGAGGAAGTAGTGAATAATAAAGAATGATTTATAGTATTAGAACCAATAAATTTAATATGGAGAGTTTCACGCATGCCGAAAAAGCGAGTTCATGAATTAGCCAAGGAGCTTGGCTGGGAAAATAAACAACTGATCGCTCGTTTGGAAAAAATTGGCATTTCGGTTAAGACCGCTTCCTCTTCCTTGGAAGAGAGCGAAGTGGAAAGAATAAAAAACGAATTGCTGGCCACTGAAACTCGCGAAGTTGTAGAGGAAAGAATAAAATCCACGGTAATTCGGCGTCGTACTGTCCGCACTCCCATAGAAATACTGGTCGAAGAAGCCCCAGAGAAAAAAGCAGATCATCTGGAAAAAGATTTAGCAGGTAAGCCAAAGAAAGTATCTTCAACACAGCCGCCAGCAAAAGATGATAAAGAAAAAAAAGAAGAGCCGCCCCAACCTCCTACCTCTGGAATCGAGGCCGTTCCTGCTTCGCCCAGAGAAAAGATGCCGGAGGGTGAAACAACAGCGAAAACTGATGTCGGGCCTGCGGCAGGTACAACTTCGCACAAAGAAAAAATACCGAAAGCTGAAATAATAGCGAAAATTAATGTCCAGCCAGTGGCAGATACAACTGTGGTGGAGAAAATCAAACAGCCTCCCCTTGTTCCTGCAAAGCCACCAATCATTTCTAAACATAAAATTACCCGGCCGGAAACGAGTAAGGCAATCCCGCCAAGAGTGCCCTTAAGACCTGGCGAAAAAATAGCCATTCCTCCGGCAGAAAAACCAAAGAAAAGGGGCAAGGCTCCGGTAGAGGTATTTATTGAAGAGGAAAAAGAAATACCGCACCGCAAGATTTTAGAGAAAAAAATAGAAAAGAGGTTACAAAAACATGATGAAGAAAAGGAGATAATTTTTACCAAATGGCGGGATAGTAAAAAAGTTGCTCCTGTCAAAATGAAAAAAACCGAGGTTACCGTTCCCAAGGCAATTAAAAGGCGTATCAAGGTTGGAGAAACAATCGCAGTCGGTGATTTAGCTAAAAGAATGGGCATCAAGGCAAGCGAAGTGATCAATAAATTAATGTCTATGGATGTTATGGCTACCATTAATCAAGCCATAGATTATGATATTGCCACGATTGTGGCGAATGAATTCAGCTTCCAGACCGAACCGGCGGACATGGAATTTGACGAATCCATGTTAAAGACTTCGGGCGCTTCGGCAAACCTCAAACCGCGGGCACCTGTCGTTACTATTATGGGACACGTTGATCATGGTAAAACCTCACTTTTAGATGTAATAAGGCAGTCCAATGTTATTGATGGCGAGGCTGGTGGAATTACACAAGCTATCGGCGCTTATCATGTTCATATAAATGGCCGGGACATAGTTTTTCTGGACACTCCCGGGCATGAAGCGTTTACGGCGATGCGGGCGCGTGGAGCGCAGGTAACCGACATAGTTGTTTTGGTTGTGGCGGCAGACGATGGTGTAATGGGACAAACCATTGAAGCCATTAATCACTCCAAGGTTGCCGGAGTGCCTATTATCGTGGCGATCAATAAAATTGATAAACCCGGCGCTGATCCCGAGAAGATTAAACAGTCTCTCACCGAACATGGTCTTTTATCCGAACAATGGGGTGGCGAAACAATTTTTTGTGAGGTGTCTGCTAAAAAGAAAATTAATATTGAAGAATTGCTGGAAATGATTTTACTGCAAGCCGATGTTATGGAGTTAAAGGCCGATCCCGATCTCCCTGCTCGCGGCATTATTATTGAGGCTAAATTGGATCGCGGTCGCGGTCCCGTAGCGACGGTTTTAATTCAAGAAGGCACTCTGAGAGAAGGCGATTCCTTTGTTTCTAAAACCGAATTTGGCCGCGTGCGGGCGATGATTGATGATCAAGGTCGGCGTATCAAAGAAGCCGGGCCTTCCATGCCGGTAGAAGTTATTGGTTTTTCCAGTGTCCCTCAAACCGGGGCGGAATTTATCTGTGTCGAAGATGAAAAGAAGGCACGAAGCATCGCCAATTACTGGTTAAGAAAAACAAGAGAAAAAGAGATATCCAGTTTTTCTAAAGTTACTTTAGAACAGCTCTATCAAAGAATAAAAGAAGGTGTAAAAGACTGTAATGTTATTATCAAAGCCGACGTGCAAGGGTCGATTGGAGCGATTTCCGACGCTTTAAATAAACTTTCAACCGATGATATAAAACTAAAAATTATTCATAGTTCTACCGGTGCCATCAGCGAAACGGATGTTATGCTTGCTTCTGCTTCCGGAGCAATTATTATTGGATTTAATGTGAGGCCTGATGCGCGGGTAGTGGAAATTGCCCAGCAGGAAGGTGTGGAAATTAAGCTTTATGACATTATTTACAATGTTATTGCGGATGTGCGGGCAGCCATGGAAGGGCTCCTGGAACCGGAGTATAAAGAAGTCGTTCAGGGCAGAGCGGAAGTCCGCGAACTTTTCAAGGTGCCTAAAGTCGGCACGATCGCCGGTTGCTTTGTGACCGACGGGAAAATAATGCGCGCCAGCAATCTGAAACTTGTCCGCGACAGTGTGGTGGTTTTCGATGGGAAAGCGCTGTCCTTGAAGCGATTTAAAGATGATGCCAGAGAAGTGCTGGCTGGTTTTGAATGCGGCATCAGCATTGACGGATTTAACGATATCCACCTGGGCGATGTAATTGAATCTTATATAACAGAGACGTTGGAAAAGAAACTCGAGTAGAATCAATGACATTCGCCGAAAATGAGTGAAACGAAATTTGAAGAGTAAATGGAATTAATGAAAATCAAATATTACAAACGCAGTGCAGTAATATTTGTAAGTTGAATTATCCCAGGATCGAAGCGACGCGGGATTGAAATACACTCGTCTGCATATCAACCGCCGGCTATTCTGAATTTTCCATGGCTGTATGGTTTCGGGGAAAAGTTTTATGGTTATTGGCTACGGAATTATAAATTTACGAATTCCGGAAAGCTGTTCTTTAAAAGAAAAGAGAAGTGTTTTAAGCAAAATTCTGAAGCGTACGCAAAATGAGTTTAATATATCCATTGCGGAAACAGGTAATCTGGATAGTTGCAAAGTAGCCGAAATCGGCTTTGCGGTTGTGGGCAATGATTCGCGTTATATTAATGGAAAGATCGATCATTTGCTTAGGTTTGTCGATAATCTGCGCGCAGCCGAAATTGTAAATAGCAAGATAGAAATTATGGTTGTTTCCAGCTTTCTGGAAGCGACTGATTGGAAAGCAAGTAAGTACGATGAACTTTAAAAGAGCGGACAGGGTAGCCGAATTGATCAGGGCGGAGATGGCTGATATTATAATTAAAGAAGTAAAAGACCCACGCTTGCATTCGGTTACTATAACATCAGTGAAAATAACTGATGATCTGCGTAACGCCAAGATTTATTTTGTCGAAATGGGCAAGGACGAATGCTCACCTGAAATCAAAGCCGGTTTGACCAAAGCGGCTGGGTTTATACGCCGGGAGCTGGGCAAGCGGGTGCAGTTGCGTTGCGTACCGGAGCTTACTTTTGTCCATGACCAATCTTTTGGATACGGTAACCGCATCGAAAACTTATTGGCCCAGATAGCTAAACAGGAAGAAAAAAATGATTAATGAAATTATTACGGCTATAAATGAAGGGCAAAGTTTTTTAATTACAGCTCATGTAAGACTGGATGGAGACGCTTTAGGTTCGGAATTGGCTCTTTACCTTATGTTGATAGAGTTAGGGAAAAATGTAGTAGTTTATAATCAGGATCATACGCCGGAACGTTACCGATTTTTACCGGCAGCGCAAAATATAGTTCACGATATAAACAATGTTGAACAATACGATGTCGGCATTGTTCTCGATTGCAGTGAGTTGGCACGAGTTGGAGATGAAGCGGAGAGCATTGGAAAGATTAAAAAACTGATAAATGTTGATCACCATGTTTCCAACAACGGTTTTTGTTCGCTGAAAATGTTGGATGCGCAGGCCAGTTCAACAGGAGAATTGCTATTCCGTTTGATGCGGGAAATGCGCGTTAACATGTCGAGAGATATTTGCACTAATTTATATGCGGCGATTATAACTGATACCGGCAATTTCCGGTACTCGAGTACTCGCAAGGAAACGTTTTGGGCTGCGGGAGATTTAGTGGAAAACGGCGCTGATCCGCAGTGGATTTCAGAATATATTTATGAAAACGATTCTCCGGCAAGATTAAAATTACTGGCCAAAGCGTTGGAAACCTTATTTCTGGACTTGAAAAATAAAGTGGGTTCTATGGTTGTTACGCAAAAGGCTTTACAGGAAACAGGGGCATCATGGGAGCTAACTGAAGGGTTCGTTGATATCCCCCGTACAGTAAGGGGCATTGAAATATCAATTCTTTACACTCAACGGGGAGATAATAATTATAAATTAAGCTTGCGTTCCAAAGCAGACGTCAATGTAGAAAAAGTAGCAAAAAAGTTTGGCGGCGGCGGTCATATTCACGCTTCAGCTTGCTGGATGAAAGGTGATATTGAATCGATTAAATCGCAGATTATTAAAGCGATAAGGGAATTATAATACTTATGATGGATGGAGTGGTAATCATTGACAAGCCGGCGGGTAAGACTTCGCATGATGTTGTCAGTGAAGTGAAGAGAATCTTAGGTGTCAAGAAAGCGGGCCACACAGGAACGCTTGATCCCATGGTTACGGGAGTGCTTCCGGTATGTTTGAATGAGGCTACGAAGTTGGCCGGTTTTCTAACTGGCGAAGACAAAGAATACCTGGCGATAATGTTGCTGGGTGTGAAAACTGACACTTTAGATATCGAAGGAAAAATTATCAGCCAATCCGATAATTTTGTTACGGAAGAAGAAATAAGGGCGGCAATGACGCAGATGGTGGGAAAAATTAAACAGGTTCCGCCTGCCTATTCCGCGGTTAAATATTGCGGTAAACCTTTGTATAAATGGGCGAGAAAAGGTGTTCTTTTAGATATGGAGCCGCGCGAGGTAAAAATTCATAGTATTGTTATTGAAGATATTTCTTTCCCCCGTGTAACTTTTCGGGTTGTCTGTTCTAAAGGGACTTACATCAGGACGCTTTGTTCCGATGTTGGTGATCTGCTTGGCCTTGGAGCATGCTTATACAGCCTTCGCCGTTTGCGCAGCGGTTATTTTTCCGAAGAAATGGGTGTTTCCTTGAACAATTATGAGGATAATAATAAAAAAAATAAACTTTTAGAAAAAATATTGCCGATGGCGGAATTGTTGCCTTTGCTGACTACAATTGAACTGGAAGATCATTATGCGGCAAAACTGCGTAATGGATGGCAACCTTCTGTGGAAATGATGAAGGAACATGATCTCCCTTTTCTTAAAGCTGGAGATATAGTAAAATTCATCAGTGGTAGCGGGTATCTTTTGGCTGTTGCGGAAATGGTGGCTCCTGTAAATAAATTTTCTGAATTCGATGGAAAAAGGCAGGCGGCCAAGATTGTCAGGGTATTTAACAATATTAACAAATGAGAAGAAATTTAAGATAAACAAGGATTTAATTATAAAGGAGGAAAAAGCGTGTTAACTTTGGAAAAGAGGAAAACAGTAATTTCAGATTATCGGCTTCATGAAAAGGATACGGGATCACCCGAAGTCCAGATTGCTCTTTTAAGCGCCAGAATAGAATATTTGACGGAGCATTTTAAAGCGCATAAAAAAGATCATCATTCACGCCGCGGCCTGCTCAAGCTGGTCGGTCAGAGAAGAAGGCTTCTCAATTACATTAAAGATAATGACATAGAAAGATACAGAAATGTTATTAAACGACTAGGCCTAAGAAAATAAATAAATTATTCAAGGGCGGAAGACATAAGTTAACCTGACCGTAAGCGGCATACATAACACGCCTGCGGCTGTTAGCTTTTGCGTTTCGCCCTTGAATTTCTATGGCTGGCACTTAAAAATAAAATGGAGGAAAAATTTATGAGTACTATATTTAGTGCAGATTTTGCCGGGCGAAATATTTCCCTGAAAGCGGATTATGTTGCCGCGCAAGCTGATGGGGCGATACTGGTTTATTACGGTGATACAGTTGTTTTGGTTACGGCAGTTTCATTAAAAAGCATACGTGAAGGAGTGGACTTTCTGCCCCTAACTGTAGATTATCAAGAAATGACTTTTGCCGCGGGAAAAATTCCCGGTGGATTTTTTAAGCGCGAAGGTCGTCCTAACGAACGCGAAATATTGACGTCCCGTCTGATCGATCGGGCAATACGCCCATTGTTCCCCAAAGGATACTATTCGGAAACGCAGTTGGTGGCCTCGGTACTTTCCCTGGATAAAGAAAATGATTCCATTGTTACGGCGATGCTCGGAGCTTCGGTTGCTTTGGAAATATCGAATGTTCCTTTTAAAGGACCGATTGCCGGTGTGCGCGTAGGCCTGATTAACGGTCAGTTCATTTGTAATCCGTCTTCGGACAAAATTTTGGAAAGTGAAATTAACATTTTCATGGTCGGACGAAAAGTGACGCCGGGCAAATCAGGCAAGGATTACGATGTCGAACTGGTGATGATGGAAGGCGACGCCAAAGAAGTAGCCGAAAATGTAATCGTTGATGCCATTCAATTCGGCTTGGAAGCAATTCGTCCGGTAATTGATCTGCAGGATAAAATACGAGAGGCTATTGGCAAAACCAAAAGACCAGTTGCTCAAATAGTTAAGGACGAAGAACTGACTGCCCGTGTCAAAAGCGAAGCATTGGCTGGCCTCAAAGAAGGCTACAGTATGCCACGCAAGTTGGAACGCTACAGCAGGCTTGGTGAAGTGCGCGAAAAAGTTATTAAATCAATCGGCGGAGATGATGCCGCACTTTGTAAAAAAATCGCTGGAATTATCGAAGAATTAGAAAACGGTATTTTGCGCGGCATGATTATCAATGAGAAAAAGCGTATTGACGGAAGGACATCGAAAGATATCCGGCCCATCAGCGCCGAAGTCGGTATTTTACCCCGCACCCATGGCTCAGCTTTATTTAACCGGGGTGAGACGCAGGCCCTGGCCGTTGTTACTCTAGGGACTTCCTCGGATGAACAGCGTATAGATTTTATCGGCGGTGAAGAGATGAGATCGTTCATGCTTCATTACAATTTTCCGCCATACAGTGTGGGCGAAGCAAAAGGTCAGCGCAGTCCCGGTAGAAGAGAAATCGGCCACGGCGCTTTAGCGCGCAAAGCTTTGGTGCCTGTTTTACCGTCACCGGAAACATTTCCCTACACAATCAGGATTGTTTCGGAGATTCTTTCCTCTAACGGTTCGTCATCTATGGCCACAGTTTGCGGAGGAACCTTATCCATGATGGATGCCGGCGTGCCAATGAAAGACTTTGTTGCCGGAATTGCCATGGGGCTTTTAAAGGAAGGAGATGATGTAGTAATCTTGACAGATATTTTAGGCGATGAAGACCATGCCGGTGATATGGATTTCAAGGTCTGTGGCACGGAAAAGGGAATCACGGCAATGCAGATGGATATTAAAATTGATGGCCTGACGGAAGACATTTTAAGAAAAGCTCTGGATCAGGCTCGTGAAGGCCGGATTTTTATTATCGGTAAAATGCGCGAAACTATTTCCGCGCCGAGATCGGATATATCTCAATATGCTCCTCGCATCACAACGGTAAAAGTAAAAGTAGATCAGGTGAGAAACGTTATCGGATCGGGCGGTAAAAATATACGTCAGATTATCAGTGAAACCGGAGTTACCATTGATGTCGAAGATGACGGAACTGTAACTATTGCGTCCAGTGATGCCGAGGCAGCGTCACGCGCGGTAATGATGGTCAAATGGCTTACCGAGGAGGCCGAAGTCGGGAAAATTTATCGAGGCACAGTTAAGAAAATTGTAGATTTTGGTGCGTTTCGTCGAAATTTTGCCGGGCACGGAAGGCCTTCTGCATATATCGCAAATCGCTAAAGAAAGAATCAATAAAGTTACCGATGTATTGCAGGAAGGTGATGAAGTCATGGTGAAAGTTCTGGAAATGGATAAATCCGGGCAAGATCAGGCTCAGCAGGAAAGATGCCCTGGACGCAGAAGTTAAATAAGTTAATGAGACCCAAGCTTCAGAAACGAAGTGCACTGAAGTTTGCAGGTCGAATTATCCCGCGAAAGCGGAGGGTACAATAACCCGCAGCTTGCTGCGAAATGTTTTCAAAGCTTGCTCCGGGGTTCATACCCGTGATATTCGACTTGCAATAATTATTCAAAAAACATCCGTTCTATATCCATAAATTAAATGGATATAGAACAGCTCTCACCATCTTGCCGCCTCGTTATCCTCTGATTGCGACTTGGTATATAAATATTTGTAATTGAGGGAAAAATGGAAAAATTAAAAATATATATCCAAAGGCTGGCTGGTAACGAAGATATTCCTTTGCCTCAATATATGACTGCTCAGTCTGCCGGAATGGATATATTCGCGGCTGTATCCGAAGAAGAGATTATTTCGCCCGGCCAGCGGAAAAAGATTCCAACCGGAATCGTGGTGGCTTTGCCTGAAGGTTATGAAGCGCAGATAAGACCGCGTAGCGGACTGGCGTTGAATGATGGAGTAACACTGCTTAATTCACCGGGTACAATTGATGCCGATTATCGCGGAGAAATTGCGTTGATTGTCATTAATCACGGAGGAGACCCCTTTGTTGTTAAAAGAGGTATGCGTTTAGCACAAATGGTCGTGCAAAAAATTTTTCAAGTGAATTGGGTGGAAACTACAGAGTTAAATAATACGTCACGGGGTAGTGGTGGATTTGGCCATACTTAATTCCAAGAAATGGTATAAAATTTAAATTTGACTGTATGCGTAAAAAACTTCTTAACTTTTGCAATTGGCATTAAACAATGGTATGAAAGAAGCACAAATTTATTGCATATCCAAAATTAAAATATGAAAAAAGTCAAAGTTAAAAAAACATTTAAAGAAATTAACGAAAAGATAAAAGATGGGCGAGCCGTGGTTGTCACAGCCGAAGAGATGATTGATATTGTGGAAAGGCATGGCGCAGTTGAAGCCGCCTGTAAAATTGATGTTGTTACTACAGGAACCTTTAGCGCGATGTGTTCTT
This sequence comes from uncultured delta proteobacterium, assembly GCA_963710995.1. GTDB lineage: Bacteria > Desulfobacterota > Syntrophia > Syntrophales > Smithellaceae > Smithella. Next base: position 18,307 of record CAVQCU010000236.1, on the reverse strand, counting down.
CGGGAGCTTTTCTTAATTTTGGTCATACTTCTCCTCGCATTCGGGCATCCAAGGTATGGTTAAATGATGTGTCCGCTTACGGAGGGATTGCCGCCGTAGATTGTTACATCGGCGCGACGGAAGTGGTGGAAAATGACCCGCTCAACAGTGTTTATCCTGGTGAATTTAATTACGGCGGCGGTCATGTAATCGAAGATCTTGTCGCCGGCAATGTTGTTAAATTGCGCGCCGAAGGTTATGGAACGGATTGTTATCCCGCGCGAAAATACGAAAGAAATATCACGATAAAAGATCTGCCCAACGCGATTTTGTTTAATCCGCGCAATGCTTATCAAAATTATAATTGCGCCGTTAATTTGTCCGACAGAACTATCTATACGTATATGGGAATGCTTCGTCCGCAAATGGCCAACGCGGCCTATGCGACATCGGGACAATTAAGTCCTTTATTTAATGATCCCTATTACCGGACGATAGGAATCGGGACTCGGATATTTTTAGGCGGAGCGCAGGGGTTTGTTGCTTGGCCGGGCACTCAGCATAATCCTAATGTCCCCCGTGGAGAAAACGGCGTTCCAAAACAGGGAGCGGGCACAATTGCCGTTATCGGTAATCTGAAAGAAATGACTCCGGAATGGCTGGCAGGAGCCAGTATTCTGGGCTATGGAGTTTCATTATTCGTAGGTATCGGTATTCCTATTCCCATTTTAGATGAAGAAATGGCACTCTTTACGGCAGTGAAAGATGAGAATATTTATACCCAAATTTATGATTACAGCATGGATTACCCTAAGGGAGTAGCAAAACCTTTGGCAGAAGTCAGTTATAAAGATTTACGCAGTGGAGCGATCATCGTCGACGAGAAAAAAGTTATTACTGCTCCTCTATCCAGTTATTACAAGGCCCGACAAATTGCTAATATCTTGAAAGAATGGATTGAAAGTGGGAAATTCATGCTGGGCGAACCGCAACAGATTTTACCTTCCGTGCAAATTTAATTATTATAAGCTATTCATTTCAAATCCGTTTCATTTTTAGCAATTGTCAAGTTTGATCTATTACCATATTGCCCAATGTCACTGTTTCTTTGTCCTTTAAAGTCAGCCTTTCATCTTGAAATAATTATTTATTAAATTAACAAATATTAAGCAATATTAATTAACATTAAACAATATCACTTGACTTTTCTTTAGAATTATTGTTTTTTAATAATCAAATGAGGTATCAATTTACTTTATGGTAAGTAATATGAGGAAAAATCACGTAAAAAATTTTCGAGAAGCAATTCCTTTAAGTATATCTGAGTTGGCGAGGAAAGCGGAATTGACCCCGCAAACAATCGCCAAAATGGAGAAGGGCTTGTCTACAAGAAAAAATTCGGAATTGAAAGTAGCTAAAGCATTACAAAAAATGTATGAAGAAGTATTTCCTTGAAAGGGCAAATGGCACATTGCAGATTTCTCCGCTTTGAACAGGGGAAGGATTGATTCCAAATGAAGATAGGCAGATATCTGGTTGTCTTTTTACTGTTAATGGCGCTTTTGATAACGTTTGGCAATAGGGGGTTTGTTGATAATTATTTAATGAGCAAACGGCTTGCTCAGTTAAAGTCGGAGACCAATGAGATAACAATAGAAAACAACGAATTGAAAAAGAGAATACTTTTATTGCGCAACGACTTTAATTATATAGAAACTATAGCCCGTAATGAATTAGGTATGGTTAAAAAAGGAGATATTGTTTATCGGTGGGCAAAATGATAAGGAAAGTATGCTTTGTTAAAAATGATATGACGGTGCTTTAATGCTAGACTTAAAAGAAATTTTTTCGGGTCAAAAGAAACTTGTTGGCTTAGATATCGGGTCAAGTTCTTTAAAATTGGCCGAAATCATCAGTAACTCTCGTGGTTATGTTCTTAACCGTTTCTTACAGCTTCCCTTGCCCAAGGGCATAATTGTCGACGGTATTTTAGCTGATTCCAACGCATTATCTTTGAAAATCAAAGAACTCTTCCGGCATTCGGGTTGCAGGGGCAAAGGAATAGTAACTTCTCTTGGGGGAAATTCAGTCATTATAAAAAAAGTAACATTGGATCAAATAAGTGAAACGGAATTACGCGATTTGATCCATGATGAAGCGGGTAAATATTTGCCCTTTGATAATATGGACGATGTTAATTATGATTTTCAGATTTTGGGTGACAATAGTTATAATCCCAATCAAATGGATATTATTATTGTGGCAGCTAAAAAAGATGTGGTCAATAGTTATCTTGAGGCGGTCACAGCCGCCGGCCTGAATGTTATGATTATGGATGTAGCTCCTTTTGTTTTGGAATCTACGTATGAAGCTAATTATGAATTTGACAATGATGAAATGGCTGTAATTATCAATATCGGAGCGAGCACTACCGGTATCAATGTTGTTAAAGGCGGCATGTCAATTTTTACGAGAGATTTTGCTTTGGCCGGTAACTCTATTACTGAAAGTTTACAAGGAAAATATGGGGTAACTTTTGAGGAAGCAGAAAAAATCAAAATTGAAGGCATTCCCGATGGTAGTGATGGGGACAACTTGGATTTAAAAAACAGCATTCTGGATTTTGCCCAACCGCTTTGCTTAGAAATTGAAAGATCCATTGATTATTTCCGTTCAACTTTTGGCGGCGAATATATTAAACACGTATTGCTCGCTGGTGGATCGGCTAAAATTTACAACTTAGCCCAAAATTTATCTGAAAAGATAAATGTGAAAACTGAATTAATCAATCCGTTATTAAAAATTGGCTATAACAAAAGAAACATTGATGCAAATAAGTTAGAAAGCATTAGACTCATCGCTGCACCCGCTATAGGTTTAGGCTTAAGGAAAATGGGTGACAAATGATTAAAATTAATCTTTTACCCTATCGCGAAAAGGAAAAAAAAGAAAATCTTACCCAGCAAATATTTATTATTGCAGGTTCATTCATTGCATTTATTCTTTTGCTTCTTTTGCTGCAAGTTTCGATAAATTCTTCGATTAGTGATTTGAAAAGTCAGATAAAAGATTCGGAAGCTTTGCTGGTTGATTTAGATAAAAAAATAGGTAATTTAGAGAAGTTTAAAGCTAATAAAAAAGAGTTGGAACAAAAATTAGGGGTAATTGCAACCTTAGAAGAAAACCGTTTGGCGCCAGTAAAGACTTTGGACAACCTGGCCCAGCTTGTTCCCTCGAATGATATTTGGCTAGTCAAGATAACCCAAAAAGATAACAATATTAAAATAGACGGGGTTGGCAGAGACAATATAGTCGTGGCCGATTTTATGAAAGATATTGAAAAATTTGATCCGATAAAGTCAGTGGATTTGATATCGTCAAAAAATACGGAGATTTCCGGCATTACTTTACAACAGTTTAATTTTGCCTGTATTTTGAAAAAGGGATTCTAATATATGGCCATCACATTAGACGATATAAAAAAAATGTCTACTCAGGCCAAGTTACTGGCTATTATTTTGATTATTTTCATTATTGGTTATTTTGATTGGTTTTACTTTTTATCTTCAGCAATAGAAGAGAAAACTTCTCTTAATGAAAAACTTATAGAGATGAAGGGGAAAATTAAAGACAAAGAAGAAATTGCCAAGCAGATTAATCAATACATGGCTGACGTTGCGGCATTAACAGAAAATTATAAAACAGCCCTACAAAAACTTCCCGACCAACGGGAAATCCCCGGCCTTTTCCATTCTGTTGCCTTGGCAGGCAAAGATGCGGGTGTCGAGTTTCTTTTATTTGAACCCAAGGCTACGGTACCCAAAGTGCTGGAAAAAGAACCATCCAAACTACAAAAAACAGCGGCAATGCTTAAGCCTTCGGATCAAAAGCAAAACGAACAGAAACCTGCAGACACCTCCAATGTTGCCGACGACAAGAAAGCTACTGTGCCTCCACCCGAACCTTTTTATGAAGAAATCCCTGTCGGAGTAACTGTAATAGGTACTTTTCAGAACATCCTTTACTTTCTTGAAAAGGTGGCCAAATTGCCGCGAATTATCAATGTTTCCGATATTTCCATGGGGGATAGGAAGGATGTGAAAGGAAGAGGAGAGCTTATCACTGCATCTTGTACGATTAAGACGTATATGTTTATTGATAAAAAAGAAAAAGTAAGTGAAAAAACAAAATGAGAAAAATAAAATTTGCCATTGCCAGCACTTTTATAATTATTTTTATGATAGCAATTTTTGCTTTTGCTGCTGAAGTAAAAAATACTTCACCTGCGACTCCTCCTGTGAATGTAGCGCCTGCCGCAACGCCAAAGCAAATTAAACAACCGCCGGTTTCTGCCGTGCCTGCAACGCCTGCCGCGATGCCCACGCAAATTCAACAGCCGCCGCCACTTGCGTCAACTTCAGTAGATACTTACAGTTATAATCCATTAGGAAAACCGGATCCCTTCCGGCCTTTTGTTACAGTTGCTACTGCTAAAGATATTGATATGAAGAAGCAAATTGCAAAAAAAGCAGAGGCTTCTATGTTCCCGCTGCAAAGGGCCGAAACTGAAAAATATAGAGTAGTCGGAATTGCCGGTGATAAAGATCATCGTGTGGCTATTGCTGAAGATGCGTCAAAAAAGTTTTATCCATTGTTAGTCGGGACACATATTGGTTTATATAATGGGAAGGTAATCGAAATTATGGCTGATCGTGTCATCGTCGAAGAATATGAAACAAAAAAAGCAAAAAGGGTAATTTTAAAACTGCGCAAAAATTAAAATGAGGTAAAACCATGAAAAAATATTTACCCAAAAAAATTATTGTTTTTATAATTATTATTTGGACTTTTACATATATTTCAGGAGCTTCTTTGGCTGAGGAAACAGCAGATAAAAACAAAGCGCCTGAAAATAATACAGAGACTGTCGTTGCCAATGTCGGTAATTTAGAAAATGTTTTATTTGCGAAATTATCCGGCAAAGAGAGGATTCACCTTGTCGTCTCCCAGCAGCCGGTCATTGATGTAAAAACTAAGATTAATGGCAGTTTTTTAATTAAGTTGGAAAACATGTCGGTGCCCGAAAACCTATGCCGCCCTTTAGGAGAAGGTGAATTAAACAATATTATAAGCGTAACGCCTTCGCAACAAGTAATAGAAGGTAAACAATGGGTTTACTTGACTATTGATATTAAAAAGATTGTCCCTTATGCAATAAGACAAGAAGGGCAGAATTTGTTGATTGATTTTAATGTTTCCAGTTTAGTGGAAAAGAAAATCAGTAATTCTCCGAAAATAACAGCAAAGAAAAAAGTGGTCGCCAAAGTCAGCGCGGAAACTGCAAAAAACAGTGATGATGTTACGAAGAATGAAGCAAGGGAGGTAATACCGGTCAAGAAAGAAACATTAAAAAGATATACAGATCAAATAATATCTCTTGATTTTCAAGAAGCAGACATAAAGAGCGTTTTGCGTCTAATGGCGGAATACGGTAATGTCAGCATCGTTACCAGCGATGATGTAAAAGGAACTGTAACTTTATCTATGAAAAATGTCCCCTGGCAACAAGCTTTGGATACAATATTGGATGTGAATAGTTTAACTAAAAGACAAACAGATAACATTATCACCGTGACAACCTTGGAAAGAAAGAAAAAAGATGAAGCCGACAGAGTGAAAGCCGCAGATGATCAAAATAAAGCGGACGATGAGCGGAAAGCCAGGGAACAAAAGAGGTTGGCGGAAAAAGGTTTATTAAAGCAAGTATTAATTGAAGCAAAAATTGTCGAGGCAACGGAAGATTTTGTCAGAACTATCGGAGTATCATGGGGTTTTGGAAATCAGCAGAAAGTCAATGGCGGCACTTATGGTTTAGGTGTTGTTGGCGGTAGCAATTCAATGACATCAGGGACATTAAATCAATATTCACAATCTTATCCCTCTCAAATTGGCATTACAAATCCTACTACGGGAACCAGTTTATCTATGGCCGCAGTAAATTTCCCGGCAGCCGTGACATCGCCAGCCATTGGTCTGGTATTTGGCGGCGCAACGGGCTTTCTCGAAACCCAACTGGCCGCTTTGGAGACTAACAGTAGTGGGAAAGTAATTTCTGCGCCCAAGGTCGTGACTATGGAAGGCATCAAAGCTGTTATTAAGCAGGGCGCTGACATCCCGTATACAACTCCGGCATCGGGTACCTCCCCGGCAACGGTTTCTTTTAAAGAAGCCTTGTTAAGTTTGGAAGTGACGCCGAAAATAACCGATGAAGGGAAAATTTCCATGGAAATCAAGGCAAACAATGATAGCCCTGATTATCAAAATGAAGTGCAAGGCAATCCCCCCATCGATACAAGTGCAATTGAATCAAAGGTTGTTATTAGTGATGGAGACACGGTCGTTATTGGTGGAATTATGGCGACGAATGAAGTTAAATCGGTAAGCGGGTGGCCCTGGCTTCAGCAAATCCCCGTTCTGGGGTGGTTATTTAAAACCGAGGACGTAGAAAATCACAAAAAACAGCTATTGATTTTTGTGACTCCTAGGATATTAAAAGGTGATAGTTTTGGAGAGAGTGCGGAAAAAATAATAAAGCCATAATTCTATTATAGACACCTGCTTCTGTCGTCATTCGATTTTTGTTTGGGTTTTAAAAAGGTTGTTAATAAAATGAAGCTAACTAAAAATAAAGTTCCATTTTTGTTTGCTTGTCTGATAGTGTTCCTTTGTTCCTCCTGCACTTATACTCCCTGGCACAGACAGCAATCAGAACTCTTTTTAAATAAAGGAATTTCTTATATTGAAATGGGGCGGTATAACAATGCCTTAAAAGAATTGCTGGAAGCTGAAAAATACTATTCCGGTAATCCTAAAATTCATTATTATTTAGGTATGTCTTACCATGGTAAGGGAATGAAAGACAAAGCCATCGAGGAATTTAAAGAGGCAATCTCTTTGAATAAAGATTATTCCGAAGCGCATAATTATTTAGGCACATTGTATTCGGATAGGGAGCTTTGGGATCAAGCAATTGAGGAATTTGATAAGGCTCTCAGCAATCCAGTATATGACACACCAGAAAAGGCTCTTTTCAATTCCGCTCGGGCTTATTATTTTAAAAAAGATTATAATACCGCTTTAATTAAATATCAGGCAGCCTTGAATACCAATCCCATGACGGGGGGATTACGGCCGCAGATTGAAGAAAATATAGGACGTATTTATTTCGATCAGGATAACGTTCTGGAAGCTATCCGGCATCTAAAAAAATCTGTTGAAATGGATTCTTCTCTTCTTAATGCTCAACTTTTATTAGGTCAATGTTATTTTAAAATTAAAGATAATAAAAATGCTAAAAAAGCATTTCAAGCCGTTATTAAATTATCGCCGGAATCTTCTTTCGGTCAAAGAGCCAAAACTTATTTGCAGTCTTTAAAATAACCTATTCATAATAACTTCAATCCAGCCTTGACACGCTATATGGGCTGTGTTACTCATCGCACAACTAATTATATTTAATCTAGCCGTAAAATATGGAAAATAATACTTTTAAGAAAGACCGTTCTAATTTTCTTTGTGAAGCAGAAATACTGCTTGAGCAGAATAAGCTTATGGAAGCATTGAATCTTGCTAAGGAACGATTGCGATCTTTCCCTGCCGATGCGGATGCCCATGTAGTTGCCGGCAACTCCCTTCTTGGTATGGGAAGAGTTGACGAAGCGCGTGATGTTTTGCAGGAAGTAGGGGAAATTATTTCGGGATTGTCTCTTGTTTATGACCGTATGGGTGATATTTATCGAAAAAAAGGTTTTTATCAAGATGCGGCTGTTTGTTACGAGAAATTTATTTCCTTACATCCCGGAGCTGAAGACGCGAGAAAAGTTATTGAAAAAATGATTCTTCTTGAACAAGAAGACCAGCCGGTACCTGAAATTGGTATGATATATGATGAGAATATCCCCGACCCGGAATTATTTACAGTTACATTAGCGGAACTATACATTAAACAAGGTCACTTACAAGTAGCGGCGGAAATTCTTAAAGAAATAATAGAGAAAGAGCCGCAAAATAGTCAAGCTGTGGCAAAGCTCGATTCGCTTACGGCGGAATTAACTCCAAAATCATCGGCGAGTGCGAAATTTGTTGAATCCAATAATCTGATAAAGACACTGTCTTCCTGGCTGAAAAATATCGACAGGTTAAAAATGCATGCTGCGGAAAAATCACGGGTATAAATTCCAAAGTAAGCTGCGGGGGATTATACCCTCCGCTGTGCGGGATTGTTCGACTTACAAATTTAAAAATACTTCGTTTTTGAAATTTGAGTCTCACAATAAAAACTTGCTGTCTAGAATATCCCGCCTTCAGCAAAAGTTTCCTACTTACAAAATCGATAGTTTAATCTTTTTTAACAGGAGTAATATTCGTTACCTTTCCGGCTTTACCGGCAGTGATGGTGTCCTTTTAATTAATTCCGATAAAACAAATTTACTTATTGACGGTCGCTATACTACTCAGGCATGTCGGGAAACAGCGGATATTCAAATAATAGAATACAGGGATAAGATTGAAGGAATTATTCAGGCAATAAAGAAACTTAAATTAAAACGTGTTGGTTTCGAAGCCGGTTCGATAACCGTTGAAATGTACAATCAATTGACGAACCGTTTTCGGCAATGGGCGTTTGTGGCTTTAACTGATGAGCTGAAATTAATCAGGGCATGCAAGGACAAAACCGAAATAGCTCTGATGAAAAAAGCCGCGGGAATTTCTTCAGGTGCTATTTTTTCTCTCATTCAGCAAATCAAGCCCGGCTGCACAGAAAAAGAATTGGCTCTGCAGTTGGAGTACAATGCACGAAAATCCGGCGCTGATGGCCTTGCTTTTGAAGCGATTGTAGCTGCGGGGGTAAACTCCGCTCTACCCCATGCCCAGCCGACTGATAGAAAAATAAAAAAAGGAGATTTTGTTGTCATTGATTTTGGCGTTAAGTACAGAGGATATTGTTCCGATGAAACTTGTACCATTGCTTTTGGGAAATTGACAGACAGGCAAAAAAATGCTTATCAAATAGTTAAAGATGCTCATGATCGAGCTTTGGCCATGATTAAGGAAAATGTTCATGCCGCCGATATTGATCACTGTGCGCGGAGCGTTTTCGGGAAAAAATATGGCCAGTATTTTGTGCATGGGACCGGACATGGCGTTGGTTTGGAAGTTCATGAAGCTCCACGTTTGGCCGCAAATTCCGCTGATATTTTAATGCCGCAAATGGTGATTACCATTGAGCCCGGATTATATATTCCGGGGCTTTGGGGTATCAGAATCGAGGATACGGTGCTGGTAAAAAAAAATAGTTGCGAAAAGTTTACAAAAATGGATAAAGAACTTATCATTATAGAATAAAAACAGAGGTTGCGCTGTTATGAAGGTGTTTCCAGAAGATATAATTTATAGTTGCGAACACATATGGGTGCGGGTTGATGGCTATATGGCCACAATAGGAGTTACTGATTATGCTCAAGAAAGATTAGGAGACATTCTATCTGTTGAATTTATCGAAGTTGATACTTATGTGGAACGTGACGAAACATTCGGTTCCCTCGAGTCCGTCAAAGAGGTGGTGGATTTAATTTCCCCAATCAGCGGAACTGTTGTTGTTGTTAATGAAGATATTACCGACGATTTCGGTATAATAAACAGAGATCCTTATGATACCGGATGGTTGGTTGTCATTGAAATGGATAATCTGGATCAATTAGAAGACCTCCTCGTTGCCGCCAATTACCATGATTTAATAACGCGGGAAGAAAGCGAATGAATCTTTCTTATGGCATGGAGATTATTAGATTTTCAAAATTATAATATTTTTGAAAATATGGCCATAGATGAGGCGATTTTTCACGAAACCATAAAAAACAAAAAACCTCCTACGATTAGATTTTACGGGTCGCATCCGGCGGCAGTTTCTATTGGTTATTTTCAAGACGCAAGAAGAGAAGTGAATATTGAAAAATGTCACAGGGACGGAGTTGATGTTGTTAGAAGAATAACAGGGGGGAAAGCGGTTTTCCATTTTAATGAAATTACTTATTGTGTCGTAGCGGGAGATCAGGAAAAAATATTCCCTTCTGATATTTCAGGAACATATAAGGTAATCAGTAAATGTATCGCTCGAGGCCTGACTTATTCGGGAATAAAAGCAAATTTGGCTGAAGGTGGCCGTGACGGTGCAGGAGAAGAATTAACGTCCTGCTGCTTTTCGGTTTCTTCTAAAAATGAGCTTTTGGTTGAGGGACGCAAGATTTGCGGCAGCGCTCAAGTGAGGAGAAGGGGCGGATTTTTGCAGCACGGTTCATTGCTTTTGGATTTTGATCCGAGGGAAACAGCCTCTTTATTGCTGCCTGAGCGCACGCCTGAGCAAGTAGAAGCGCTGAAAAAAGCAGTGACGGCGATCAATGAAGAATTTATTTTGCCGGTTGATGTGCAGGAAATTTGTTTACAATTGAAAAAAGGTTTTATCGATGAGTTGGGTATAGATCTGGTGAAAGAAACTCTGACTCCCGCAGAAGAAACACTGAAGAACGAATTGATGAAAAAATATATTGACGTGAACTGGAATATAGAACGGGAAAAAAATTTTTAGACAGGTTAAAATTATACAATGGTAATCAAGGATTTGATAGAAAAGGGTATTTTTAAGCAAAGCGGCTATATCGCGCCGGAAGCTAAAGGCGCGATAAAAATGGACGCCAATGAAAACCCTATCAGTTTACAGGAACCTTTAAAGAAAAAGCTCATGGAAGAAATGAGCAGGGTTGATTTAAACCGTTACCCCGAAGCCGGCGCTCCTGAATTACGCGACAGATTTGCTCAATATTACGGCGTAGACAAGGATATGGTTATGCTGGGCAACGGATCTGATGAACTGATTCAAACCCTTTGTCTGACGCTGAAAGGCAAAATAAACGGCGTGCTGGTTCCCGTTCCTACTTTTTCTATGTACAAGATCATTGCGGTTAATACCGGCAATAAAGTGGTGGAAGTGCCTCTGGATAACAACTTTGATCTCGATGGCGACGCCATCATTGGCCGGATAAAGGCAAATTTTCCTGCGTTGGTGTTTTTAAGTTGTCCGAACAGTCCCACCGGTAATCTTTTCAGCCGGGATAAAATAGAAGCTATCATCAAAAAAACTCCGGGCATGGTTGTTATTGATGAAGCTTATGCCATTTTTTCCGGCCAGACTTTATTGCCTTTGCTAGAAAAATACGATAACATAATTTTTTTGAACACGCTGTCCAAACTGGGGCTAGCCTCCATGCGTCTGGGGTTCTTGATCGGCAACCCAGATATTGTCGCCCAATTGGACAAGGTGAGATTGCCTTATAATGTCAATTCCTTATCGCAGATAGCCGCTAATTTTTTTCTGGACTATCAGGACGAATTTTCCAGGCAAGTTGAAAAAATAATCAAAAGACGGGAAGAACTTTATCTGGGCTTGAAAGAAATTGCCGGAATTAAGCTTTACCCCTCCCAGGCGAATTTTATTTTTTTTAGTTGCGCTTTTGATTCCGATCGCATATATAATAAACTCGTTACGGAAGGTATCATTGTAAAAAATTTGAATATACCGCCGCTGATGACCAACTGTATGAGGGTTACGGTAGGAAAGCGTAAAGAAAACGAAGAGTTCTTAAAGGCATTAAAAAGCGTTATTTCCAAGTAAGGAGCGTGATTTTAAATTAATTGAAAATTGCAGGGTAGTTTACGGCGCAGAAAAATTCTGTTTTTGCCGTACTACCCTTTTTTTATATGTGAAACTCCAATTCTGAAAGCGAATAACCTAAAGGTCACTATAGGCACGTCGGAATTGGTAAGTTGTAATGAGGCTAAAACTTCAAAAGCAAAGCGTATTGAAGTTTTTGGCCGAATTATCCAGATAGCCAAAGGCTATTGGAAATTATCCCGCCAACGTAGTTGGCAGGTATACGGGATTCATAATAGTAATTCATGATAATAAAATAAAATTGTAATTATAAAATTAGGAGGAATTAACTTGGAAGTAAAGGTAATTGACAATGATGTAGAAAAAGCCCTGAAAATTCTGAAAAACAAACTTTCGAAAAGCGGCTTATTTAAGGAATTAAAAGTCCGCCGTGCTTATGAAAAGCCTTCAGTAAAGCAAAAGAGAAAAAAAATTGAGGCGCAGCGCAGACTGGCCAAAGTTCAAAGACGCCGCAAGTTTTAAGCTTACAGTCCGCTAATGCAGTAATTTTTAATTGCGGCTTCAATTTGTAGCCTCAGAGGAGTAATGCCGTATGGAAGAAAAACAATACGTAATTGATGCGCTGTCCATCAATGAGTCATGGCGAGTTTTTCGCATTATGGCGGAATTTGTCGAGAGCATTGAGACTCTCTCTGATGTTAATAATGCCGTCACTATTTTTGGTTCCGCCCGAGTTAAGCCGGATGATGTTTACTATCAGAAAACAGAAAATTTGACCAGACTTCTGGTTCAAAATGGATTTAGTGTAATCACCGGCGGCGGCGGTGGAATTATGGAGGCGGCCAATAAAGGCGCCGGTGAAGCCGGCGGCAAATCGGTAGGAATGAATATTCAATTGCCCTTTGAACAAAAGCCAAATCCTTATGCGAATATCCATCTTCATTACAAGTATTTCTTTATCCGCAAGGTGATGTTTGTCAAATATGCTATTGCCTATGTTATCCTGCCGGGCGGTTTTGGCACAATGGATGAACTTTTTGAGGCGCTTACTTTAATTCAGACAAAGCGAATAAAAAGCTTTCCCTTAATCTTAATGGGAAGCGAGTATTGGCAAGGTTTATTGGATTGGCTGAAAAAAACCATGCTGCGGGAAGATAAAATTCTTCCTGGCGATCTTGATTTGATTCAAGTCGTCGATGAACCGGAAGAAGTTGTGAAGCTCATTAAAAAATACATTATAGTTTAATCCTCTAAATTAGTTTTAATAGCCATGGAAAAAATCTTCTCCAATTTGAAAAAAGGTATTATTGCGCCTTGTTACCTTCTGTACGGGGAAGAAGAATATCTAATCAACGAAACCCTCAATAAAATTTTAGATATAATAGTGCCGGAGAGCGACCGGGATTTCAGCCTGTTTTATCTTGATGGCGAAAATACCGATATTGATAACCTGATTGAATATATCTTAACGCCTTCCCTTTTAGGAAACAGGAAAGTAATCGTAGTAAAGAACACTACTATTTTTCATTCCCGCGAAAATCTGGCCAAGCTGGTTCAAAAGATACGCGGCAGCATTGATGAGCAGCCGGGCAAAGCGGCAAAATATTTTCTGACTTTCTTAAAAATAGCCGGTTTTGCTATGGAGGATTTGCAGGACTCCGGTTGGCGAAAGATAACCGATGATGAGTGGAGTAAAGTTGTAAAAGGAGACGCGGGAGAAGACCGCGAAAAATGGCTGCCCCGTATTTTGGAAATTTATTCCAGTTCAGGGCTCACCGGGGCAGCCGGCGCTGATCAAACAGAACGTTTGGAAGGAATTTTTAAAAACGGCCTGCCCGGAGGGAATTGTCTGATCTTTACGGCGGAGGCCGTAGATAAAAGAGGAAAACTTTACAAGATAATCTCCGAACTGGGTGTTGTCCATTATTTTAGCACGGCGCGGGGAGAGGCCGCCCGGAAAGAAATTCTCCAGAAGGAAGCCCAGAGATTACTTGATGGTTATGGGAAAAAATTGTCGCCGACAGCATGGATTGCTCTGGGTAAAAAAACGGGGTTTGAATTACGGCGGTCCCTGACTGAATTGGAAAAACTGATTTTCTTTGTAGGAGAACGAGGCACCGTTGAAGAGAAAGATGTCGAAGAAGTTGTCGGTAAAACCAGAGAAGATTCCATATTCGATTTAACGACAGCTTTGAGTGAAAAAAATCAGTTGGTAGCGCTTGCTGCCTTGAGGGCGTTGCTTGATCAAGGCACGCATCATTTGATTATCTTGTCCATGATCGTTAGAGAAATCAGATTTTTACTGCAAGCCAGAATTTTAGTGGATTCAGGAACATTGCCGCAATTAAAAAATAATATGGAATACGGCTGGTTCCAGAAGGTTATTTATCCCGTGCTGGGTGAACTAAACGCCTCAGCGACCGGGCGTAAAGACCTTCTTTTCAGCCAGCATCCTTTTGTTGTTTTTAATGCCTTCCGTAACAGCGGCCGTTTTACTTATCCCCGCCTGATCAACTTCCTTGATGAATTGCTGGAGCTTGACCGCTCCTTTAAAGCTTCCGCCTCCAGTCCGCAATTATTATTAGAGATGTTTTTGATTAGGGCCTGTTCTAAAGATTGATGTATATATCCCGCATCGCTTCGCTCTTGGGGATATCCCAACAAGCTGCGCTTGCGGGATAGTTCAACTAAACAATTTCAATAAGTTACGCTTTTCAAATTGGAGTCTCACTAATTCCACTAACGCTTCCTATAGTCAGCGAGTTTCATTAGAAGAAAAGCCGGCTCTGAATCAGAGCCGGCTTTTCTAGCATTACTTTGAAGGTAAAGGCTTTTAAGGGTTCATCACAGAAACGGTCATGTTGGTAACAATACCTTTAGGAGTCGTGGTTACTATATCCACAGATCCTACGGGAAGGGGAATAGGCCCTGTCCCTGTGCAACTCGTCCCTCCGTTTACTATAATGCTAACCACTGTTCCCCCGGCGTGGGTGGTATCGACAACAGGTGTACCCTCAACACTTACCGTTGCCAGTGTAGAAGATGTTGATCCGGTAGGTATAAATGAGATAAAATTATTCATTGTGCTCACTACAGTTCCCGCCGGCATGGGATTATAGTTTCCGTCCATCAACCAGAAGGAAAATGTTTGTACACAGCTAGATATATGAAACGTGTCTTGTGATATTTGAGGATGAGAGGATGACAGGATTATGACCTGGCTACGCCGCACATAGTTTAATCCCCAGACACCATCGCAAGTATTTTGCTTACTAGGCACATTTACGTAATCAGCTGGATAAGGTGTGACTGCGGCACCGCCCCCAATATGGGTTCCGCAGGCTGTTGTTCCTGTAGCTAGCGGGTAACTGATATATTGTTCCAGAAGATTGGGCTGTGACGTGTTCGAATCCCATATGCCGTTTTCGTTGGAATCAAGGAACAAATCGCCCAGGTCGTAAAATGTTTCTCCGGGATCCCACATATTGTTGCCGTTGGAATCAACGAAACTTTCCTCACCCAAGGCATAAGCCAGTACCGTCACCCGGCCATTTTGAACAAAAAGCGCCGGGCCGATCGTCGTATCGTGATCAATGGTAATCGGAGTACTCCCATCATACGCCAATGCCGCAACGGCGCCCTGCACTCCCGTTGACCCACCGTAATCTATTGTTTCTCCTATCGGTTTGTAGTCAGCGCTTCTAAATGTAACTGCGCAGGTTCCATTGGTCGTTGTACAGGTAGCAGGAGTAATTTGACAACCCTCAGTGATAAAGTTGATTGCTGTTCCATCAGGCACGGGCTCGCCCAGACGATCCGATGCTATAATAGTTAATGCGGAGGTCACGCCGTCATATTCCCAACCTTCGATATTACTAGTTGAGACGGCAAGTGTGAAAAAGTTCTGTGTCGGCAATCCTGTCGTTATAGTTAACGTGTTGGACTGGCTGAGAATCGACGGATTGCTATGTACCATTGCCACAACCCAAACCGGTGTCGGTACCGTACCCGAAGTAAGCGAAGTCGAGACCTCTCCATTGGCGTCAGATGTCGCCGACGTGGGGGTGAGTGTGACCCCACCCAGGAGACCGGCCGGCAGCCGACTGAAATCAACAAGTACTCCCGGTACGCCATTATTGTTGCTATCCACCACTTTGAATTCTACGAGAGAACTCTTCGGCAACGTTGCCGCTCCCGCTGTCGAAGTTCCAATGATGGAAGGCGTTGCCGATACAAATTGCATATTATTGGCGATAGGGGTTGCAACATTAATTGTGTTGCTGGCACTAGCCCCTCCAGTTACAGTTGCCGTTATCACATCTGTTCCGGCATTACAGTTGTTGTCCTTATAGGTGGAAACCGCTATGCCCGTGCTTACATTGCTCGTTACTGGACTGGTAATTGTTGCCTTGTCCGCGCTGACGCAGGGGGAAGTAAAGGCCACCGAAATGGGCACTGTAGCAGGTACACCACCTATCAGTACCGGAACGCTTACACTGCTTGTGCCGTAAGACGAGATTGATGGCGAACCAAAAGTAAGCGCGCCCAAGGTAACCGTTGCTCCATTAACCGCTATGCCAACCGGCGTGCTCGTAACAGTTTCAGTAGTTCCATCCGTGGTGACTGGTGCTGATGCCGTAATGCTGGTAGCGCCTGTGGAATCAATGCTTCCCGCATTCAAAAGGACTGAAGCAATGCCGCTGGCGTTTGTCAATGCTGTCGCAGAGGTGGGAGTAAACGTGACAAGTGAACTCGTTGCCGCGAAGGTTACGACCGCGCCATTTGCCAGCGCTCCGGTGGCATCCCTGACTATCGCGGTAGCAGTTACCGGAGTTCCGAACGTTACACTGGACGGAACGCTTAAAGTAAGAGAACTCAGGTCGGTTGTTGTTGTACCAGTACCAGTACCAGTACCAGTACCAGTACTATCTTTACTGCCGCCGCAGGCGATAAGACAACAAAATAGAATAAAAAAAATCAGCAGCAATAATGACTGCGAGAATTTTGCCTTAATTGATTTTATCATTTTAATCTCCTTCTTTTATGAGGGACAGTTGATATTTTATTCTAATGTGAAAATTTTACCAGAAATATTATTAGTTTTCAACCTTTTTTTACTCCCGGCGACTTTGTTTTTGTCCGCTTCTTATAAATTAATGGAAATTGACCGCGCTTATATCCTCACGCTGGCGGAGGTGTCGCGCAGTGACGGAGGTGGATAAAAAATTTCCAGCCCGAAATTTCGCTGAACGTTACATCTGCAATGCACGTGTACACCCCCCTACCCCCGCCACGGGGGACATCAGAGCTTTTTGATTTTGGTTTGCGCCTGCCTTTTAGCCCGCGGCAATCTTCTTGCCGGGCCCTTCTTTTTGGATTGACGATCAGGATTCTCATCTTGTTTTTCTGCCGTAGAGTAGTCTCCAAATGATGGAGAAATAACCTTATTCATGATTACTTCAAATTCTACGGATGTCAGAGCTGTCTTGCCGCACCGGGTGATGTAGGAGACTATTTCGCGATCGGAAGAAACCACAAGGGTATCTTCCGCAGTATGAGCCGCTATCCGTTTTATGACGTCATCAGCTTTTTCACCGTGGCGTGAATAAATAATATTAATTTTTCCGGCCCGATCGCGTCCTTCATCTGCTGAACCGTTTTTCCAACCATCGAAAACAACGGTAATTTTGTGTCCCCTTCTTCTTTCGTATTCAATAAGTTTAGATATCAATGCCCGGCGTCCTGCTTCGAGACTTTGCCGTTCATAATTCCGCAAGATATCGGATTGCCGGATCAAATTGTAGCCGTCAATTAAAATAAGCATGGTGTGATTCTGACATATCCAGGCCGCTTGTTCAATAGAATTCTGCTGTTTTTTCTGTTGGGGGTTTTTCCTTGACTTTGGCACATATAGTTTGTTAGCCTCCAAACGAAATATAAATGTTAAAACATAATAGGATAAGCTAATTTTATCCAATCAAATACAAATAAAGGGGAAGTGAAAATGGAAATTAAGAAAGTTTGTGTGTTGGGCGCCGGTTTGATGGGCAATGGAATTGCTCAGGTCTGTGCTCAAGCGGGTTATGAAGTAACCATGCGCGATATCGAACAGCGCTTCGTTGACGGAGGGATGAACTCGATTAAGAAAAATCTTAACCGCGATATGGAAAAAGGTAAAATTACAAAAGAACAGATGGAATCTGTGCTTGGCCGTATCAAGCCCACTCTGGATTTGAAGGAAGCGGCAACCGGTGCGGACATAGTGGTCGAAGTTGTTATTGAAGTTATGGATGTGAAGAAAAAGGTTTACGCGGAACTCGAAGAGATTGTTCCCAGACATTGTCTGTTCTTTACCAATACTTCCGGGCTGAGCATCACGGAAATGGCTTCCGTGACCAAAAGACCCGATAAGGTAATCGGCACACATTTCTTCAATCCGGTTCCCGTGATGAAACTTCTGGAAATAATCTGCTGTTATCAGACCTCCGCTGAAACGCTGGAAACAGCCAAGACTTGGGGCAAAAAAATCGGCAAGGAAGTTATTATCGTGAAGGAAGCTAGCAAGGACGAAGGTTGAACGAAGGCAACGTCAAGCAGAAC
>CAVQCU010000235.1:0-29212 GCA_963710995.1 uncultured delta proteobacterium | reverse complement strand
TTTGAACAGAATACCGATAAGAATGAATGCACGGTAAAACCCGAAAAGGTTAAGTAATCTTATTTATGGCCATTGAAATGTTTCGCCTGCTTTTCATGACTTTGTAAGACGCATCAAGAAACCGAATTCGTAGAGGTCATGCCTAGCTACTTTTTACATAATATTCTCACCCCCTAAAATAGATATTGCGTAATGAGAAAATATCAGGTCGGTCATCTTGAACTGATTGTGTGAATAAATAGTTATTGTAATTGCATGTTTCTCGAAATCGATTTTTCATACTTATAATGATCTTTCCAGATACTTGCACCACATATTAAGCTAGAGTTCGAGCCGTTTTTGATTATTACGGATTGAAATGTAGTTTTTAACCGTGCTTCAGAATCCTTAGTACCGTTTGTCCCTGTTCGGGATGTGCAGAATATATCACGACCAGTCATTTCAGCGCAGGGAAGACTTTATTTGTCTTTTCGTCCCTGGCCGTATAAAAGTATATATTAAGATTTCTTTATGCCTTGAGATAACTATGCAAACCGGGAAGATAGTTGACTCCAAGGTATGTGAACAGGACACAGGCGAACCCGATGATTGCAAGGATGGCCATACGCTTTCCTCGCCAACCTCGTACGTATCGAGAATGCAGCAGAATTGCATATACAAGCCAGGTGATAAGCGACCACGTCTCTTTGGGGTCCCAGCTCCAGTAAGAGCCCCAGGCGTAATGGGCCCAAATAGAACCAGTCATGATTCCGATGGTGAGAAAAACAAAACCAAAAGCGATGCTCCGATAAATTAAAGTATCCAGTGTTACAAAATCGGGGAGCTTCCCTGAAAAGCCCGCCGGTTTTTCTACACTACCCTTTTCCTTATTTTTCAGCAGATAGATTAAACCGCAGCCGAAAGCGATAGTAAAGGCGGCATAACCCATAAAACAGGTGACGACGTGGCTTGTGAGCCAGTTGCTTTGCAAAGCCGGGATAAGCGGTTCGATACGATTGCTGATGTCGGGCGCGATGGATGCATAAGCCATAGCCAGAAATGCTATTGGTACGACAAAGACTCCGATAATATTGCTTTTAGTCCGCCATTCAATTATCAGATAAATCAGAATAATAGTCCAGGCAAAGAAGATCATTGATTCGTAAAGATTGGCCAATGGCACATGTCCCATGCCGAGATCGTAAGAGTTTTTCCATCTTAGAATCAGGGCAATAGTTTGCGCGATGAGTCCCACCCAAGCCAAAAATGAAGCGGCTCGCCCCCAAACTTCTCTTCCGATAATCAACCGAAACAGATATAAGACAAAGGAAGCAAAATAGACAAAAGTCACCCAGCTTAAAATCAGCGTGTGTTTCATGCTTTTATCTCCTCGTTAATTCGCTTGCACAAATAATCTATTTTCTTCTGTAGTTGCTGATTATTCCGGTTGCTTCGGCCCGCAATACTGATGCTGACTTTTGCGTCTTCTTGTTTCATGAAAATCCATAAACGTTGATCCTGAATAAAAAAGACGACAATTAAACCTGCGACCATGAGTAATCCGCCCAGTGCAACAAGGGGAACGCCGGGGTCGTAGACGAGGTGCAAACCAGTGTAATAAGTTTGCTCTATACGGTTAAGCGAAAATACTACCGGTTGAAAAAGGCCCGGATTGAACATCGGCACTTTAATCAAGAGACCGGGATTCATGGCGATGATCTGGTCAAGTCGCTGAAAAATCCAAAACTGAACATCTTTTTCTTGTGAAACAATTCTCAACTTTATGGCAGGGCCTATCTGCATTATATTTTCTTCAACACGTAAGACAAAGCCCCTGGCCTTGCTCTCCGGCAAATCAAAGGTATCTCCGGCAGCGAGCGTCATCAATCCGCCCTTCTTACCGGCATTAGTATACGTGACTATTGCCTTGATTTCAGGCACTATACCGTAGGTAGACTGGTAGAAACGGAACTTGTCGAAGGTGAGGGGGTGATTGACCAGCAGCGTTCCCTGCCACTCAACTTGTCCATTTTTGATAAAGCTCAAATCAGAACGGTAAGTTTTAGGAGTGCCGTCTTTATAAAACTCAATCGTAAATTTATCGCAGCGGACAGAAAAATTAAGCTTTTGTATTCCATTACTTTTTGTCAGATTGGCAACATTGACAGATTCGCCTTCTTTAATATTGATATCGGCTTCGAGGCCAAAGATGGAGCCGATAATCGCTCCGGCAATCATTATTAAAATGCTCAGATGAACAATGTAAACGCCAAAAAGAGAAAAACGACCCCGTTGAACATAAATAATGTATCCTCTTTTCTCCTCGATTTCGCTGATAGGACCGTAATTTTTTTTCAGGCATGATTCTACTATTGGTTTTATTTTGCTGATTTCTTTATCTACCGTAATAATCCGGCTTTGCGGAAGATTATCGAAAATACCGTCCGGTTCCGGGAAAAGCGGAGCTTTGTATTGCTTCCATAAAGCAGGGAAACGATTTATGGAACAGATTATAAAATTAAGCGATAGAAGGATTATCAGAATGTAGAATGGCGAAGAATGATAAAGATCAGATAAACGGAAAAAGAGAAAAATCTTACCTGTTTCCGGTGAAAGCTGATTGGCAAATGTTTGAACAACATCCGGTGAAGGTATGAAAGTGCCGGCGATGAAGAGAAGAACAATTAAAACGAGAAGGGTAATTGTCAGTTTTACGGACGAAAAAAATGACCACAGGGAGTGCTTCTCTATCGACAACTAACATGCTCCTTGTATGCGTTAATGTTCAATTAAACCAACCATTCAGTATATCGAATCTCAAATCGTTCATACTATGATCACGAATGCTTAAGGATTATTTGCTGGTTCCCGGCAAAGTCAAAGAGTAATCATAAATGAGTTTCATCTCTTGATCGGAGATTTTATCCTTGGGAAAAGCAGGCATCACGCCTTTTAATCCATCGGCTTTTAAAGGATTCCTATTATAAGCGGTAAAGGCGGCAAGACTTTTAATTTTGGCTGAACCTGTAAGTGGTATAGCGGGATTGATTTTATTTCCGCCGTGGGGATGACAGGCGCCGCAATGATGGGCATAAAGGCTTGCCCCGTCTGGTGCCGCCAAGGCAGTGCTGTCGGAAAAAATCGTTGTCACTCCGAAAAGCACCCATCCGACGATGGGTAAAATAAACAAAAACCAGATTGTTGATTTTTTCATAATACCTCCAAATTTTTAGTCAGTTGATGGCAGCTTTTCAGTTTAGCAGCCTGACTCTTTCGTGCATCTTAATAATATACTCTCCAGAAACATCCTGTAAAGTTAAATTTTTGAGAGTCAATAAAACGGGGGAAATATTCCCACGAAAATTGTCCGCTTTTGAATTTTTTCAATCCGGCCCTTTCGTCTGCAGCACGGGAAAAATCTTATTAAGAATCCAGAAGAGGATGAAGGGTAGCACCGCGATGAGCAGAGCACCGCCCAAGCCCTCTTTAAAGGTTTCCATGCTGTGGGGAATGATGGGCAGTTGGTAATTCATATACCCGGAAAAAGTCAAAGAAAAAGACTGGCCGCCGATGACCACGTTCCACCTCATCATGAAGACCCCGAAAAGCACCAGCAAAAGCGCCGGTATTATTCTGCGTATTTTCAGGCCGGGCAGCAGAAGGAGCATGAAGGGTACCAGGTTCCCCAGAAGATATTGGAGCAGGAAGATATTAATAAAATCTGTCCCATAGATGACATTCCTCAGAATGTCCCACGATTTTACTGCCGTGTAGCCGCGAAAGACCAGATCCAACAGCTCCAGACTGATCGAGAATATCATGAAAAAAATAAGATATTTCACAGAGGTCTGTACCGTGCTTATTTCCTCGCTATTAATTTCTTTTAGTATAGAGAGAGCGGCGGAATCGTTTTTCCGGGAAAAGATAAATTTTTTCATTCCCATGATGATAATGTAGATCAGCATGCAGAGAGCGACGCCGGAAACAATAGCTGACATGATAAAAATAACCGGCATGAGAGGGGTCATCCACAGGGCATTGGCTTTTACCGAGCCGAAGATGAAACCAGCGTACCCGTGAAGGAAGCAGGCAATCGGTACACCAACTCCCGCCAGAATCTTGATAGCTTTCGCGTCCAGCTTCAGGCTGGCATCGCTTACATCCATAGCGCCCAGGGTAAGAATTGTATGTACCGCATATTTTATTTTTTCGGCCAGACCCTTATTCGTCTTACCTTTGAGTTCTAATGATACTTCCACCAGGTGCTTCCGAAAAAGAAACCAAAGTTCGGCGGCGACGACCGATCCATAAACAAAAAGCACGACGCCAAAGGCGGCGATAGCCGAAGTAAAGTGCGGCGTAAGATCAACATAGAGACTTCTTTCCGGGTGCGCAAGGTGCAGCAGGAGAGGCAAGGGCGCGACTATCAACAGGGCGAAAGAAAAAACCAGGGCGAATCTGGCGATTTCCTTCAGCGGTTTTATACCGAAGAGATGATACAGAGAGGAAAGGACAAAAGCACCAGCCACGAGCCCTGTCATGAAGGGATACATGACAATCTGAATGGCCCAATAAATGTACTCATTGGGATAAACGAAAAGTTCCTTGACCGTCCATAATGATTCCACAACCATTTTTGTTACCTCACCTCTTCGCCAAGCCCTATATAGTAAACCTGGGGGTTGGTTCCATATTCCGGTTTATGGACTGCTACCTGTTGTGTGCGGATGACGTTTTCCACAGGATCTCCAGGGTCTTTGATGTTGCCGATCTGCCTTGTCCCTGTCGGACACGCCTGGACGCAAGCCGGCCGCAGACCCTGGTTAATCCGGTGATAACAGAAATTACATTTATCGGCCACACGGTGAACTGGATGGAAGAACCTCATGCCGTACGGACAGGCCATGATACAATAACCGCATCCGATGCACCACTTCCGGTCCACCAACACCACACCGTCGGCATTCTGATAAGTCGCGCCCACCGGACATACCTGGACACAGGAAGGCTTTTCGCATTGGTTGCAGAGTTTGGGAACAAAAAAAGCCTTTTTAGCTTTTTCCTGGGGAATATCTTTAAACTTACCGCGCCCCAGATCGATCCGGCCGGTAGTAAATCCGTACCTCGCTTCTTTAGGAGTATCGGCAAATACTTCTCCTTCTCCGTTAACTACATATCGTTCAATCCATGTTCGGGAAACATCGGCATCAAAGGGGATTTCGTTTTCCAGCTTACAGGCTTTTACGCAGAAGCCGCAGCCAATACATTTATAGGTATCAACGAGAAATACAAAGCGAACCGGCGATGTCCGGGCCAGAACATCGGGGGGCCGGAAAATTCCGTCCAGTCCTTTGACCAGCACCAAAGCGGCGGTCCCTTTTATGGTCAATTTAATAAAATCTCTCCTGTTCACCTGTACCTCCTAACGGGGTTTGGATGCCTCATGCGGATTGTGACAGAGCATACATTCTAATCCGGGATTGTGCTGATCCGGGTTGATGCCTTTGATCTGTGATCTTTGACTGTTGAGGTATAAAAGACGAGCATGGCACCTAAGGCAGAGCTCCCGGCTACGGTCAAGGGCAAGTTTCAGCGGATCAGCCGGATGGGAAAGGACTGGTCCATGACAGTTTTCACATTCAATATTTTTATGTTTTGAGGAAGTAAGCTTTTGCACCTGTTCTGCGTGACAGGCCACGCAGAATTCCCTGCCTCGATATTTTACCGTAAAATTCTTCCATTCCTCAATATTGGATTGCCGGTACCAGCCATATGTATACCCCCTTTCATGAATTCCGAAATCAGAGGGTATCCAAATGCTCCTGGCAATTAAAATGATCGCCGCAAGAGCCAAAACTACATACAGGGGCCGTAGTACATGCATAAGCTAAGATTCTCCAATATCGCTCGCAATAATTATATCCTCCTATTAAAGGAATATGTAGTTCGCTCCCCCGTGTTTAGAAGCGGTAGGAGAGGGTCACAAATTCCACGTGGGATTCATAAGAAGGATTATTGTAAGCTCCCGTCAAATATGCCCCGTTCGATCCGGTGGTGGCTGGAACATATTGATATCCATCATACTGCGCATCATTATAATCATATTTTTCGAAGGCATAACCTGCCGCTACAGATAGCGCTTTTGTCACATTATAGGTAAGTTTGATGCAAAAATAGAAAAGCTTGTAACCATCCCAGTTAGAAAGATCGATATTGTCCTGAGTTCTGCCCACAGGAAGTGGATTTGCACCCAGCAGATAAGTGTAATCGACGGAACCATCTGCCAACAGATAGCTGTACTGGAGCAGCAGAGTAATTTTCTCCGGAACAATAAATATTTCGGCACCCGCCGTGTAACTGTAGTTTTCGCTTTTTTGCGCTGCCGTCCAGTTGAAGTTTGTCGGTGTCTGCGGCAGCGACGGGTCGACTGCGCCTGTTGTCTGTCGCTGGAACTGGTCCTGTCGTACGTATTCATAATCAAAAGAGCCGAATAACCTGATTTGCTTGTTGATCAGATAATCAACATCGATCAGAAATTCATCACCCCTGTCACCGGTCAGTCCTAAAACAGTATCCGGATAATTCGTATCCCTGTGCTTGTAACCAAGGCTGATGCTGAGGTTATCGATGGGGAAAAAGTCCAGATTGGCCTTATAGGTATTTCTGCTTTTGCCGGCGGCATCAAAACGTCTGATGAAGGTTTCAATATCGGTCGGATCAGTCAACTGGAAATCCGCTCTTCTGTCCAGTCTTTCGTATCCAACACGGGCAGTAAGGACATCAAATCCCTTCCATCTCAATTCAGCGCTGAAGAGATCATCCCTGTTGTCAGGGATGTCATCTCTCTCTCTGCTGATTGTTGAATGATTGTAAGTGCCGAGGAAATAAAAATTTGCCGGCAGTTGGAAACCAAGTTCCGTGCCGTATTTCACTCTCCGGTAGTTGAACAGGTCGTTGGTGAAAGTTGCAGGCGTCTGGGTTGCATCCGTTATTGTAATAATATTTGATTTATTTTTCCGGTCATCATATTTAAAGAAAAGTTTGGCATCGAGGAAAGACAGCGGCTTGGACGTGAATGAAGTGGCAATGTTGCTTGTGATGACTTCGCCATTAAAGAACGGGGTGCTTAAACCGATGCTTCTCAGTCCTCCAATGACATCGTCCACATATGAATTACGCAATACAGCATCCGATTTGGCGTCGGCTGTAGCCAGATCAAAATTAAACTTGCTGTTTAAAGGCAATTTAAGCGCGCCCTTGAGATTGATCTTATAGAACTGGTTATCCGGCGGCAGTGAATATGTATCCGTTACCGACGCTATATTGATTGTAGAAGGATTGCGGAAATTAAAGCTCGTGTTGGAGTCGGTGAAGTTACTGTAAAAATAGCCTAGAGAAATAAACAGGGGATTGCGGACATATCCGGCAAGCAAATTGATGCTGTTTGTTTTGTAATCAATCGGAGCCGGAAGCTCTATGGAAATACCGCCAGGTGACGTTCCTGCTGCACCGATGGGGTAAATACCAGCCCGCTCATCTATAGAAGCGGAAAAATCCAGAAAAAAAGGCTTCAAAACATCAAGCTTGAATCCAGCACCGTAATCTTTCCGTGTTGTTGAATAATTAAATGTATTCCAAGTACTGGTATCGGTGCTAGGTGGATGGGTGGAATAGGTCAGATTGTTAGTCCCTATACCCGAATAAAATGTTTTTGCATCGTAGGTGAAGTTATGGGGGATTTCATTGTAGTCAATGTTGAACTTGAAGGCGCCCCATTTACCGCCTTCCAGATTATAGCTCTGCGTATCGTAAGATATGTTGCGGCTGCAGAAATCCACATAATATTTATCGTCATCATATTTGAGTTTGACATCGCTATAGAGACCATTCCGCATATCTCCGTATTCATTAAATTTAGCTTCGTTGCCATTGATATGTGTGAGGGTGTCCTGTGCGCTGATTTCGCCGGAGAATTTATCCTCTTGATCATCTGCAAAGGCCGGACTCAAGGAAAACAAACCTAACAAAAGGAATGGTAAAAATATTTGTCTTCTCATAGTCACACCTTTTACCTGACAAAGTATTGTCCCCTTACCGAAGGCCCATTGCTTCCATGAATGTTGGTATGGCAGTTCAGGCAGCCGCGGGCAATTATCCTGTTTTTCCCGGATGTGGCAGAGCCGGAAAATGTTTCAAACCTGGTGTAAATTGTTCCGGGATGTCGAGTGGCGTCATGGCAGCTCTGACACAACAATGGCGGCTTCGAAGACAGAAGCTTTCCATGATTGCTGCCGTGAGGCACATGGCAAGTAAGACAATTTTCGGCAACAGGCGGATGTTCCCACATAAATGGCCCGCGCTTTTCGGCATGACATTTGAAACAGAGTTCATTTACGGTATCCGCCTTCACCATCTTCGGCCCCGATCCGCCGTGCGGGTCATGACACTGGGTGCATTTCATCAGGCCTTTCTTAAGCGGATGATGTGATTGTTTGTTGACCTGGGCTCGGATAGAGGCATGGCAGGTAAAGCAAAGCTTCGGCTCGGCCATTTTTAAATTGTTTTTCATTCCGGAGTGCCCGCTGTGACAATCACTGCATGAAACTCCGTTGATTTTATGCCTGCTCAGATCCCAGAAAGGTACGATTCTCGAATCCTGATGACAGGCAAGACATCTCGCCTGCTTCATTTCCGGATTTTCTTTTTTATTAAAGGCAATCATGCCTGTTCCCTTAGCACCGGCTTTTTGTACATGCACAAGACCCGGACCATGGCAGGATTCACAGGCGTTTCTATTGGCCGGGTTTCCTGGAATTGCTGCTTTGGAGTGTGATGATTTCAGATAATTATCATAGTTTTTTTGGTGACAAGCCCGGCATACGTCTATACCGGCATAATCATCATCCGCAACTGCGGATTGTTGAAAAATTGCAATTAGAAATACCAGTAGGGAAAAGGTGAAAAGAGAAAAGAACCAAACATCGATTTTTTTTATTTTCATAAAATTATCAATATATGAATTTTCTTTTTTCCGTGTATCAATATAAGAAAACTTATCTCGTATGTCAACTAAATATTGAATCTAAAATCACTCTTCTCTCGGTAACATTTATTTATGAGGCAATAGGCCACAAAACGTGAGATATAGATGTTTGTCGTCGGATGTGAATAGTGTTTGTTACGGATTGCAAGAAAGTATATCTGCGAAAAATCCTGAATGCTCACTTTCAGGAAGAAGTCAACACCAAATCTCCGGCTCTCAGTAGATGTTATGCTACAGGTCAGTCACCATATCCTCAATGTGTTTTCCTTACACAATAATATGTTTTCCCATACACATTATCTATCGTGAGGGGTATGGCTATCGCGGCAAGAAGTGGTGCAAGAATAGAATATTGGACATTATCGGGGATGAAGCGTACATCGGCAAATACTACTATAACCGGCGTGACCATAGGACTGGAAAGATAAAGCCTAAAGAGGAATGGATTGTGCTGCCAATTGAGCCGATTGTAGATGAAGGCTTGTGGCAGAGGGCAAAGGATATCAAAGAGGCCCGCGCCCCAATTGATTCTGCCCGTAATCCGGCAGTCATCGGATCAAAGACGCTTCTGACGGGACTTGCCGTATGTGGACTGTGCGGGGCAAGAATGGCCTTGGAGACCGCAAAAGGAGGTAGGTTCACTTATTACAATTGCTCAAATTTTCTTCGGAAGGGAAAGTCCATCTGTGTTGGTCAACGGGTACCCGCCGCCGCATTGGAAAAATCCATTATTGACCACATGGCAAACAAACTATTTGCCAAGGATAGAGTTAAAGGAATACTTAAAGGAATATATGCTGAAATAAGGAAAATGGACAAGAAAATGGATGGGCAGCGGAAGAGCCTCTTGAGGCAGTACGGTGAAATTAAAAACAAATTGACTAAGCAATATGAGGCGATTGAAAGCGGAGTTATCGCCTTAGATCATGTTGCAGAGAGGATAAGGGAACTCCAAGGTCAGCGTTCTATCATTAAGGACAAACTGGATGAGATCAAATCACACGGCGCAATGCCTCTCCACCTATTCAAAGATGAATCCCTCGAAGAATTCCATACTATGATCAGGGAGATGTTCCTGGGGGATGACCGGATTGTGACCAAGGCTTATCTAAAGCTCTTCATTGAGCAAATCTTGATTAATCTTCCCCATATTGACATTACCTGCAAGTCGAATGTACTGTTGGCGGCACTGGAAAATAAAACAGCTGTAAGAAGTGGTGAAATTCTTACAGCTGATATGTTCTGGCTCCCCAGCGCGGACTCGAACCACGGACATGCTGGTTAACAGCCAGCCGCTCTACCGACTGAGCTACTGGGGAATATTCATTTTTGTCTGGCGCTTCATAATACAAGAACAAGCAGATGTCAACCTCAATTAAGTATTTATTCGTGAAACTCCAATTCCAAAAGCGAAGTACAGTGGAATTGGGTAGTTGAACAATCCCGCGCAGCGGAGGGTATGATACACGACAGCTTGCTGTGGGTTTCATACCAGTGGTGTAAAATGTTAAATTACTTGGCTATTATCTAAAATAACTAAATTGTTCTAATAAATTTGCATAGTTTACGACTAAAATATTTTCTTTTGAGCTATATCATTTTCTTGCCTCAAAAATCATCATAGGATATAAAAACGTAATTCTATAATAGTGAGAATGGGAATAGGTTTGAGAGTTAGAGCAAACAACCAGAAATTTCTGAAAAAATATGTGCTGGAAGAAGGATTGTGCACTGGTTGCGGCGCCTGCGTAGGCCTTTGTCCATATCAGGTTATATACCATGACCGGACAGTACAGTTACATCACTGTGATCTTGAAGACGGCAAATGTTATGCTTTTTGTCCCCGAACAACAACCGATCTGACGGCTTTAAGAAAACTTTTTTTTAAGAAAGATGACCTGACACCGGAAATCGGTGCGGTGAAAGGTTATTATTTTTCTCAGGCTGTCGATCCCGAATTGCGCAAAATTGCCCAGCACGGGGCAACGGTAACAGCGTTGATGGAACTAGCGTTAGCCGAAGGTTTGATTGATTCTGCCATCGTCTCTTCCCGCAATCAGGAATTTATGCAAAATGGTGCTATCGTGAATGATAGAGTAACTTTACGAAAAAATGCAGGCAGCAAATTTATCGTGTCGCCCACGGTTGCGGCTTTTAATCAATTGGTCACAAAAGAAGCGGGTAATGTGGGAGTTGTGACGACTCCGTGTCAGGCGCTGGCGTTAGCCAAGATGAAGTTAGTGAAAGAAGATAATCCAAAAATCGATCAATTGAAACTAGTTGTTGGTTTATACTGCGGTTGGACGCTTTCCACGGAAAAATATACAAAGTTACTACTGGAGAAAAATATTGGTGTGGAATCGATCACAGGGATGGATGTTCCGGCGGGGAAAAATGTTCTGGAGCTTTACACAAATAATGACCCGAAATCCATTCCCTTTGATGAAGTGCAGGACTGTATCAGGGAAGCATGTCTTTATTGCATGGACAGCACGGCTGAATATACTGATGTTTCGGTCGGCTCCGCTCGCTTTGCCGGTAATTGGGAGGAAGAGAGGCACTGGAATCAGTTGATTGTGCGAACGGCGAAGGGCAGGGAATTGGTCGAGCTTGCGGTAAAAAGAGGCACTTTGGAAGTTCGGGAAGCCTCGGCGGAGAGTTTAAAAGAACTGAAAGACGCGGCCGCAAATAAGAAAAAGGAAGCGCTGAAAAATATTATCCAAAAAAGCGGATCGGTAAAAAAACTATTGTATTTAGACAGCCGTGATCCGGTAGTGCAAAAATATTTAACAAAGAAAAATTGCAAAAAAGAAAACAGGTAGAGACATGTCCAAATTACTTAGTTCAGCTAGAACAGAAGTTTTATTCATGGGCAATGAAGCCATCGCGCGCGGTGCGCTGGAGGCGGGCGTTAGTGTTGCCACCGGTTATCCCGGCACGCCTTCATCAGAAGTAATTGAATGCCTGGCCGATGTTGCTCAAGAAAGAAACCTATACGTGGAATGGTCAACCAATGAAAAGGTGGCTCTGGAAGTAGCCGCCGCCGCATCCTTTGCCGGTTTGCGTTCGATGTGCGTGATGAAACAAAATGGCGTCAATGTCGCTTCCGATTTTCTTTTGCATCTCGCTTCTTCCGGCACGCGCGGCGGAATAGTGCTGGTCACCTGCGAAGACCCCGGCGCTCTTTCCAGCGTCAATGAGGGAGAATCGCGGTATTTCTCACGCATGCTCGAAATTCCGCTTTTGGAACCGGCCAGTATTCAGGAAGCCAAGGATTTGACCAAGTGGGCGTTTGAGTTATCGGAAAAAATAAGAAATGTTGTCATTTTGCGTTCGGTGACGCGCATGTCGCATGCCAGCGGCAACGTTATCTGCGGCAGACTGCCGGAAAAATCAAGAACAGCCCGCTTTGTTTCCGACGGATCATTTATGGACCCTCTAAGAGGGCCGGTAGTCAGCACTCCCGTCGTTGTTAAACACATACTCCAGCAGAAAAAATTGCAGGAAGCGGCAAAACTTTTTGAAAAGAGTCCTTTTAATAATTACTCCGGCCCCAGGCGTCCGGAGCTTTTGATAATCACGAGCAGTGCGTGTTTTCTTTACAGCCGGGAAGCCGTCAGCATGCTGGGCTTGCAAAAGCGTGTCGGAATTTTAAAACTCAGCTGCACCTGGCCTCTGCCTACGAAGCTTTTGAAAAAATATTTGCGCCTGACTGATAAAATTATAATTGTGGAAGAAGTCCTGCTTTTCCTGGAAGAAAATATCAAGGTCGCGGCCACGGGAATGCTCAAGGAAATAGGAATTAAAACTTTTTACGGGAAAATGGATAAGACCCTGCCTTCGGTTGGCGAATTGAATCCTGATCTTGTCGCCGCGGCTCTCAGCAAAATAATGAAGGTCAAATATAAATCATTGCCTGCCGGCTATACAAAAGAAATACAAAAAGTAACGCCATTAATTCCCCCGAGGGAGCAGACGTTTTGCCCCGGTTGTCCGCACCGCGCTTCATTCTGGAACATTAACACCGCGCTGAAACTGGATGGCCGTGAAGGCATTGTCTGCGGCGATATCGGTTGTTACGCGATGGCGGCGCTCTTTCCGGCGATTGGTTTTAATACCGTACGCACGCTTCATTCCATGGGTTCGGGCACTGGTTTGGCCAGCGGGTTTGCCAAACTTGCCGCTTTTGGCTTGGATAAACCAGTTCTGGCGCTTTGCGGTGATTCCACTTTTTATCATGCGGTTATTCCAGCGCTCATTAACGCTCAGCATAACCGGGCGGATATTACATTCATAGTTCTGGATAACGCCGGAACGGCAATGACCGGATTTCAACCTCATCCCGGTTTAGCCATAAGCACCATGGGTGAAGTTGTTCCTGCCGTTGACATAGCTAAAATTTGTGAAGCAATAGGAGCGAAAGTCGCTATCAGTGATCCCTTTGATTTAGAAGAAACAAGTAAAATTCTCACTTCTTTTATGGCGGAGCGCGGCTCATTAAAAGTGCTGATTATGAGACAAATATGCGCTTTGAGTCCCGAAAAAAAAGGCAAAAAAAAATATCAAATGAAAGTTAATGAAGAACTTTGTCTGGGAGAGAGTTGCGGCTGTAACCGTTTATGCACGCGTATCTTCCGCTGTCCGGCGCTGACCTGGGATCGGACAAAGAAGAAAGCGTTAATTGATGAAGTCATTTGTGCCGGCTGTGGCGTCTGCTATTTGATTTGTCCGCAAAAAGCGATTATAAGAACGGAGGCGACGGAATGATGAAAATTAGAATAATCTGGTTCTGTTTAAGTTTAGTAATTTATCTTAGTGGAACAGAAGCCATTGCTTCTATGTATTATGGAGATGTTGGTGCGCCAAACTCTAATGAAGTACATATAGGAGTAAATTGTATAATTATGCCGTTAAGTAAACTATTACTTGTGCAACGAGATTCAGAGTATTGCGCAATTAAATTCACCAAGTTTTGGACAAGTAAGACCGAAGAAGATTTATTTGCGAACTATGAATTATATAACCTAGGCAATAAAGCTGGTGATTTAAACAAGGGAAATATTCTGGTAAATAAAGGAGAGCTTTCTTTTCCTAAGCCTAGTGGCATTGGAAGATTTGCATTTAGTTTTGGCAATAAAGAAATCAAATGTGGGTTAAGAAGGCTATTCTGGTCTGGTAAAGGTGCCGTACATTTTTATGGAGAGAACCAGCGTCAAGGTGATTATGGAATTGAGTTGGTCCCTACAAACTGGGGCAATATTTCTGAGATCAATCTTTCAGATTCTTATCTCAAATGGTACCGATACGATGATAAAAGAAATAGAAAGAACATTAAACTAAATGAATTAAGTCAGCCACAATAAATGGTGGCAGTTTTATTTGTGAAAGATGAGGGCTAGTTGTGAATAGGCAAGAGTAACGGAGAAATGATGGAAATTTCATTATCTAAAGATCCTATGAACATTATCATAACCGGCGTCGGCGGTCAGGGCAATGTCATGGCTTCCCGTGTACTGGCCGGAATGCTGGTAAACAGCGGCTTTACCGTCACCATCGGCGAAACCTTTGGCATGTCCCAGCGCGGCGGTTCGGTGATGAGTCATTTACGCATGTCATCAACTTCCGTTTTAAGTCCGCAAATTCCGCAGGGCAGGGCAGACATTATTATTGCTCTGGAGCCGGTGGAAGCGTTGAGGGTGCTTACCAAATACGGTAATCCCGATGTCGCAGTCCTCGCGAATTCGCGCATGGTTTATCCAATGGGGGTCATAACAGGCGATTTTACTTATCCGTCTTTGGATGAAATTAAATCGGCTTTTGAAAAATTGACGGCACACAATTGGTTAATTGATGCCACGTCCGTGGCAGTTGAGTTAGGCAATCCGGTTTTGAGCAATATTGTCATGATCGGAGCGCTGGCGGGGGCGTCATTGCTGCCGATTGACCGCCGTGCTTTCGAAAAAGAAATTATGAAAAGTATGCCCGCTGATAAGCGCCAAATAAATTTGACGGCTTTTGATGCTGGTGCGAAAATGCTTTAATGCTATTTCGCTTTAAAAGGATAAATATTACTCCGGCAACAAAATATATAAATTGTGTCATTCCGGTGCAGGCCGGGATCCAGGAAACAAATCAACTGGATTACCCAGTCGAGCTGGGTAATGACAAAGACGAAGAATCGGTACAGTATAAGTTGTGGTTGACACGACCTTGTCTGAGCAGATATTATTTGCAATACTAACGAAAAAGAGGTGAAATAATGAAGGATATTTATTCGGCAGTAAAAGTGACTGAGAATGTTTACTGGGTCGGCGCAATCGATTGGACAATCCGGGATTTTCATGGATACACCACACCTCACGGCAGCACCTATAACGCCTATCTGGTCATGGCTGATGATATTACCTTAATAGATACGGTCAAGGCACCGTTCAAAGATGAAATGCTCTCTCGTATTAAATCCGTCGTTGAGCCTTCCAAAATAAAATATATTATTTCCAACCATTCCGAAATGGATCATTCCGGCTGTCTGCCCGAAGTAATTGATTTTATCAAACCTGAAAACGTGTTCGCTTCGACCATCGGCGTAAAAACGTTGAAAGAATTGTTCCATGACCAGCATGAAATAATTCCCGTGAAAGACGGTGAGACGTTAAGCCTCGGTAATATGGAATTGACTTTCATGGAAACACGCATGATTCATTGGCCGGACAGCATGTTTACTTATTTGGCCAAGGATCAGCTTTTGTTTTCGCAGGACGCTTTCGGTATGCATCTAGCGACGCTGGAGCGTTTTGCCGACGAAATTCCGGCGGCGACGCTGGAATATGAGGCGGCGACATATTACGCTAATATTGTTCTGCCTTATTCGCCTATTGTTTTAAAGACTTTGGAAAAGGTCGCGGCAGCGGGACTGAAAACCAAAATTATCGCTCCCGATCACGGGCCAATCTGGCGCAAGGATATCGGCTTGATTATTGATCTTTATAAAAAATGGGCTTCGCAAAAGCCGGCAGCGAAAGCGGTTGTGGTTTATGGAACTATGTGGCATTCTACCGAGAAAATGGCAAGTGCCATCGCTGAAGCCTTAGCTGGGGCAGGCATCAAGGTAAAACTTTTGTCGATGAATGAAACTCACCGCAGTAAGGTCGTTTATGAAGTGCTTGATGCCGGAGCGTTGATCGTCGGGTCGCCAACCCTGAACAACAATATTCTGCCGCAGATGGCGGATGTAATGACCTATCTAAAAGGATTGAAACCGGCCAATCTTATTGGCGCGGCTTTCGGTTCTTACGGCTGGAGCGGAGAATCAGTCAGGGCTTTGGAAGCCATATTAAAAGAAATGAAAGTGGAAGTTGCGACGCCATCTATATCGGTTAAAAATGTGCCCGACAGCGGTGTCTTAGAAAAATGTCACGAGTTGGGAAAAACTATAGCGGCGGAACTGCTCAAAAGAGAGGCTTCTAATTAACGGCGGAAGAAAAATATTGAGGAGAAAAAAATGAAAAAATATGTTTGCGGTATATGCGGTTATGTTTACGATCCGGCCGAGGGCGATTCTGATGGCGGTATTCCTTCCGGAACACCTTTTGAAAAATTGCCGGAAGATTGGACATGTCCTGTTTGCGGGGCGGCCAAAGATGAATTTTCGCCAGAGTAAATAACTGGATATCGTAAAGAATGTCATTTCGAATTTTGATTTATCAAAATGAGAAATCTTAAAATGATGTTGTTGCTAGTTTTCGATTAGG
Organism: uncultured delta proteobacterium; assembly: GCA_963710995.1. Classification (GTDB taxonomy): domain Bacteria; phylum Desulfobacterota; class Syntrophia; order Syntrophales; family Smithellaceae; genus Smithella. Next base: position 12,439 of record CAVQCU010000235.1, on the reverse strand, counting down.
CGGCACGTTAATCTTAGCTCAAGACTTCTACCCAGCATAGCTAGACTATAGCCTGTCGGTCGAAGTGACAAAAAATAAAAGGTTGGTATATATTATGGATAAAATTCAAGAAGCGTTAAATCAGTCTTATGCCGGTGAATCAAAGGCCGCTTTGCGGCTCAAAGTTTACGCGCAAAAAGCTGAAGATGAGGGTTATAAACAAATGGCCCGTCTTTTCCGTGTCATTTCTTTCTCGGAAGAAATTCACGGCGCGAGAGCCTTAAGGGTGCTCCGGGAAATCAAGGGCACGGAAGAAAATCTGACCGCGAGTTTTGAATCGGAGAAAAAAGTCGCCGAAGTTGCCTATGATCAATTTGTCAAGCTGGCGGAAGAAGCTGGCAATAAAGAAGCTTCTCTACTTTTCAGTCAGAGCAAGGATGTGGAAGAAACTCACGCCAAACTTTATAAAGAGGCCATGTCGCACTTTATGGAAGAAAGAGAAACGACTTACTATGTATGTAAAGTTTGCGGGTATGTCGCTGACGGCGTTCTGCCCGATGAATGTCCCGTTTGCGGCGCGAAAAAAGAACAATTTGTACCCTTCGATAAATGACAGGGGTTCCATAATAGCGCTTTGAGTTAGGATTGGCAGTAGGTGAAAATATGCGCATTCGTTGCAGAGTAACAATTGCTTTGTTGCTTTTGAGCTTTTTATTGCCCGGCCGTGCAATTTGTGAAGAAAAGACTCTCGAGAAGCCTCTTGAAAAGCCTCTCTGGGAATTAGGCATAGGTTTGGGGCTGCTCCAGATACCTGATTATCGGGGCTCAGACGAAAACAGACTGTATCTGCTGCCATATCCTTATGTCGTTTATCGCGGCGATATTTTAAAAGTAGACGAGCAGCGCGTTACTGGACAGATTTTTAAAACAGATCGGATCTTGCTGGATTTTAGCGGCTTTGGTTCTGTTCCGGTAAAGAGCTCCAATAACTCTGCCCGCGCCGGCATGCCGGATCTGGATCCGACTTTTGAATTAGGACCAGCCTTAAAGATTAAACTTTGGGAAAGCAAAGAAGATAAGTTCAAATTAGATTTGACCTTGCCTGTGCGCGCTTTTTTTTCCACAGATTTTTCTTCCGTAAGTCACGAGGGTTGGGTGTTCAGCCCGCGAATTAATTTTGTAAAAGATGATTTGATTCCTGACTCCGGATTAAATTTGGGAATATCCGTAGGTCCTATGTTTGCCGATAGCGGTTATCATGCTTATTATTATACTGTGGAACCGGCTTACGCGACAGCGGCACGTCCCGCGTATTCGGCCGGCGGCGGATACAGCGGCTCAACGCTCACCGTTGGTTTGGGTAAAGCATATGAACAATTTATTTTTAATGCCTTTGTCAGCGCTGATTTTCTCCAGGGAGCATCTTTTGAAAACAGTCCTTTGGTGAAAAGGGAAACTTCCATCATGAGTGGTTTCAGTGTTTCCTGGATTTTCTTTAAATCAGCGAAGACTGTGACTGTGGAAAAATAAGGTAGATAGCACTTTGATTTAAAATGATAGAAGAGGTGAACTAATGATAGTCATCATAACGAGGTGGTTGATAATAACGGTGGCAATTCTGCTTGCTTCGTATTTTGTGCCGGGCATCAAAGTAGATGCTCTTTCCACGGCGGTAATTGCTGCCTGTGTTTTAGGCCTTATCAATATTTTTGTAAAACCTATTTTGGTTTTGCTGACTCTGCCCCTGAGTATATTGACGCTGGGATTATTTTATTTTTTTGTTAACGCGTTTTTGCTGGAGCTTGTCGCTCATCTTGTATCGGGGTTTGTAGTGAAGGACTTTTTCTCCGCGTTTTTAGGATCGCTGATTATTAGCTTTGTCAGTTGGCTGGCCAATTCTTTTATTGCCACTCACAAGATTGAGAAACAAAAATCGTCAGAATATATTGATCTGGAAAAAGGGGACGATGGCAAATGGCAGTAGAGGCGACGCTCGACTTGACTCCGGCGATGAAACAGTATGTGAAAATCAAGGGAAAATACCCCGATTGTATTTTGTTCTACCGCATGGGTGATTTTTATGAGATGTTTTTTGAAGACGCGGTGACTGCCGCGCCTCTTTTAGAAATCACGCTCACATCCCGCAATAAAGGAAAAGAAGACAGCGTGCCGCTTTGCGGCTTTCCTTATCACGCCGCTTCCGCGTACATTACCAAACTTGTGGAAAAGGGTTTTAAAGTGGCGATATGCGAGCAGGTCGAAGATCCCAAAAAAGCAAAGGGTGTAGTTCAAAGAGAAGTAATTCGGGTAATCACTCCCGGACTTGTTCTGGATGAAGAAAATCTTGCCGCGGGTGAAAACAATTATCTGGCCTGCCTTTGTGTCTGCAAGGATTTGCTTGGTCTTGCTTTTCTGGATATTTCCACGGGCGAATTTCAGATCAGCGAATTTATTGACCGAGAATTTTTCTTTGTCGCCATTTCCGGACTGGATTTTAAAGAATTAATCTTGTCGCGGGATTTTCCTGATAAGATATTGCTCAAAACGCTGGAGGCGCAAATGCCCTCAATTCGGATTGATTATCTGGAAGAAGATTATTTTCAGTCCGCACAGGCGGAAGCTTTGCTTAGCCAGAGTTTTACCGCCGAAATTTTAAGTAGGGCAAAAATAAATGAACATCCGGCGGCAATGATAGCCTCCGGCGCCATTTTAAGTTATGTTAACCAGACGCAGAAAATCAATCCCCAGCATGTAAGCGAAATTAAGTGGTACTCCACGGAAAATTTTCTCCTTCTCGATGACACTGCCCGCCGCAATCTGGAGATATTTAAGACCATTCAGGATAATTCCAAAGCCGGGTCTCTTTTTTCTCTTTTCCATGAAACGCTGACGCCGATGGGAACACGCCGCCTGCGCTGGTGGATGAATTATCCGCTGGTGAACGCGGAAAAAATCAAAACAAGACTGGCCGCGGTTGCCGAAGTTAAAGATGACCATATCCTGCGGTCAAATCTGCGCAAAATATTATCGCGCATTTATGATCTGGAAAGGCTGGCCGGAAGGGTGGCTCTCCGGGTGGCGAACCCGCACGATTTAATCGCGTTAAAAATTTCTCTTGCGGCGATACCGGAGCTCAAATCAATGCTGCTGGATTCCACTTCTCCGGCAATTGCCGCGATTCGCGCGCAGTTTACGGAAATGACTGCGGCAATTGATCTGATTTCGCGGGCGATTATTGACGATCCGCCGCAGAGAACTCTAGATGGCGGTTTCATAGCCGCCGGTTACGATGAAGAACTGGATAAGCTGAGGTTTATCAGCCGCGACGGAAAAAAATGGATAGCCGCGCTGGAAGCAGGAGAACGAAAAAAAACAGGAATCAATTCCCTGAAAATAGGTTTCAATAACATTTTCGGTTACTACATTGAAGTGACCAAAGCCAATGCCTCGCTGGTTCCTGATTCCTACATAAGAAAACAAACACTGGTTAACGCGGAGCGTTATATCAATCAGGAGCTAAAGGAATTTGAACAAACCGTTTTAAACGCGGAAGAAAGAATCAGGGATCGGGAGCAGGAACTATTTCTTTCCCTGCGTGATGATCTTAATCAATATATTGCCGACATTCAAAATAATTCAAATCTTGTTGCCGAGCTTGACGCTGTGGCCGCTCTGGCGGAGGTTGCCGAAAAATATCATTATACCTGTCCGGAAATAGATGATGAAGACACTATTGAGATCAAAGATGGACGCCATCCTGTCGTGGAGACGGCATTGAAAAAAGAAGGTTTCGTGCCGAACGATTGTTTGATTGATTTGCAGAGTAATAAATTACTCATTATTACCGGCCCCAATATGGCGGGTAAATCCACTTATATCCGGCAGGTGGCATTGATTGTTCTTCTGGCGCAGATGGGAAGTTTTGTCCCGGCGGCAAAAGCGAAGATAGGCCTTGTTGATAAAATATTTACCCGCGTCGGCGCGTCCGACAGTCTGATCAAGGGACAGAGCACATTCATGGTGGAGATGACGGAAACGGCGGAAATTTTAAAAAACGCTACTTCCCGCAGCCTGGTCATTTTCGATGAAGTGGGACGCGGCACTTCCACGTTTGACGGATTGAGCATTGCCTGGGCGGTTGCCGAATACATTCACGATTTCCGGGGGCGGGGCGTCCGCGCTTTGTTTGCCACTCATTATCATCAATTAACTGATTTAGTGGTAACAAAAACCGGGGTGAAAAATTATAATATCGCGGTGAAAGAATGGGGAGAAAAAATAATTTTTCTGCGCAAGATTATGGAAGGCGGCACCAGCCGCAGTTACGGCATAGAAGTTGCGCGTGTCGCCGGCGTGCCGAAAGAAGTGATTACCCGCGCCAAAGAAATATTGCGTAATCTGGAAAAAGGAGAATTCGACGAAATCGGCATGCCCCGCATTGTCCGGGGAACCCGTGAAGGAAAAAATGCAAGCCCCCAGTTAAATCTTTTTACGAGAAAAGAAAGTGCGATTGCGCGGGAAAATAAAAATGAAGAGATTGCTACTGAACTTAAAACTCTTGACATCCATTCCATGTCCCCACTGGAAGCGCTTAACAAATTAAGTGAACTGAAAAATAAAATATCGGAATGATGGGGCTGTTGAAAAACGTTCATCTGCGGCGTTGCGCTGCAAACCGCACCACTCAACGTATGGAAATATACGCCTCGCGATTCGGCTTTTTGCGCGCCTTGCATCTAAACATTTTTGAACAGCCCCCAATCGCGGGGTTTTTGAACAACTCCATGATACCTTATTTTCTTACGTAAGACTTCGACAATAATTATTTGATTTCCATCAAATATTACTGTACAAAATTCAACGAACATTTTTTTTAATGATATATTAATTTGGCAATACTACAATGAAGAAAAAAGCATTTTTCTGCTGGTTCAATCATTCTGATTGAACCTTTTATATAGCCACATAAAACACCAGACTCTTGTCTGGTGATGAAGTGGCTATCCATACGAGATAGTATTTGGTAAGATAGGGGAAGAGATTTCGTAAAAGCGCTCATGCTACATATAAGACTTAGTATCATCTCGTTTGGATACCGAGATATCGGCGGAAGATATTTGTAAAAGGAGTAAAAGAATATGCGGAGAAGATATTGTTGCATATTTTTGAGCTTGATCCCGATATCGAGGTAATAAAGGTTAATGTACAGGAGGATCATGTTCACATGGTAATCGTGATACCTCCGAGAATTGCAGTTGCCAATGCCATTCAGTTTATAAAGACAAGATCGGCAAAGGAGTTAAAAGCGAAATTTCCTTTTCTACAAAAGACATATTCAAGGAAGCTCGGTATCTGGTCACGGGGCTATTGCGTATCGTGTATAGGTATGGATGAAAAGGAAATTCTTGCTTACGTTGAGCATCAAGAAAAAGAAGACAAAGGGCAACTGCAATTAGTGCTGCAATAGACAGGGAAGCCCCCAGCTCCTGCTGGGGGAGGTTCACTTGATCTTGATATAAACTTCCTAGTTCAATCTACAAGATTGAACCAACCAATTAAAGCTGGAAAAGAACAGGGTTCTTGGATAGGAAACATTGACCAGTAAAATAACTTTATGAAACCAACACACACCGAACGACAAGGCCAGTTCCTGGTCTATATACCTCAATACAGCATTGTGAACAGTTGCGCTTCGGCTGAAGCGGAAATGCAGAGGTTTTTCCAAATCACACCGCCGAGCGTGCATTCGATGGTGCTCACGCTGGAGAGACGGGGCTTCATTTGGCGCGTGCCCGGACAGGCGCGCAGCATCAACCTGATCGTTTCGCCTGCATCATTGCCCAACCTGAAACCAGTATAAGTAAGCGCTGAACGCGTTGGAAGGAGAATGAAAGAATGAATTACGATGAAGATAAAATTGACGAGTTTACCCTTGCACTTCTCTACCTTGTGGTCCATGAAAGAGCGGAAGGAATGGGAGCAAGAGCTTGGAAGGGATTTGACTGGGAAACCTTGAACAGGCTTTACGATAAAGGATACATATCGAATCCGGTGGGCAAAGCAAAATCGGTCGCAATGACTGAGGAAGGTTTTCTCAAGTCCAAAGAGCTTTTTGAAAGATATTTCACGAAAGAAACAAAGACAATACCGTTACCTAAATTCTCTGGCGCTGCAAAGAAAAGATGGAACGAAGTACCGGAAAGGGTAAGAAAAGACATTATGGATACCGTTTGGTGTGCACGCTGCCGAACTGGCACGCCCATGCAGCTCTTGGAGGGAGCAATGTCAGGACGGTCTCTTGTGTTACGGGGTACATGCAAACAATGTGGTAACGAGGTTGCGCGTGTGATAGAGCAAGATTAAATTAAAACTGTCGAGCATTGTTATTCTAATGGTTCAATCATTCTGATTGAACCATTTATTTGATCTTGATATAGACTTTCTAGTTCAATCTACAAGATTGAACTAGCCAAGAAACTGCATAACCATATGATGTTGAGGAAATTGATAAAGGTGTAATATAACATCAAATATTATTTGGAAGAGGAGGGTTTATCATGTTTAAAAAATCGTTTTTAACAGGCACAGTAGTGTTAATTATAGTTTCTTTTATTACAGTATCATGGGCAGCGGAATTATTACCGATAAAGCTGCCGCCGCCGAATCTGAATAGCGGGAAATCGTTGATGCAATCTCTGCAGGCAAGAAAATCGTCGAGGGATTTCAGCACAAAAAAACTGCCGGTGGAAGTTCTTTCTAATCTTCTCTGGGCCGCCAATGGGATTAACAGGCCGGAGTCAGGGCGGCGCACTGCTCCTTCCGCCGTGAATTGGCAGGAAATTGATATTTATGTTGCCATGGCCGACGACCTCTATCTTTACAATGCCAAAGAACACGTTTTGAAACCGGTTATCAAACAGGATCTCCGTGAGTTAACGGGCAAGCAACCATTTGTAAAAGAAGCGCCGGTAAATTTAATATATGTTGCCGATTATTCCAGAATGGGCGGTGGTAACATGGAGGAAAGAAATTCCTATTCGGCGGCGGATACCGCATTCATTGCGCAGAATGTTTATTTATACTGCGCTTCGGAAGGTCTGGCAACTGTCGTCAGAGGTTCGATCGATAGAGATGCACTGGCAAAAGCTATGCAGCTTCGTGGTAATCAAAAGATTGTTCTGTCGCAGACGGTCGGCTACCCGAAATAATCAGGAAGTATTTAACGCGGCGTTTAGTTGTCTAAGCAATAATATCTTTATAAATATTTGCTTGTAATGATATCGAATATTGGTTAATAATAAGCGCGATTGACTCAATGGAGAATGATGAGCAAAACAGCTAATTGAAGTTAGTTGAACTATATTTACTTACGCAAGAATGGTGGCCGTAACCCATAGATTTTTCTACAAAAAAGGAGGATAAGATGGGAGAAGGAATCAGCGATTGCACAAAGAACTTGATTGATTTAAGACGGCATATGTGGCTGGAAGGCGTGGAAGTGGAATTGCGCCGCCTTATATGGCAAATTGCCGTTGTGGGCAAATATATTTCCGCAAAAATTCATGAATCCAACAGAAAACTTGCCGGGTTTCAAAATGTTTATGGTGATGAGCAACTGGCACTGGATCGCATTTCCGACGATATAATGAGAAACAAATTGCAATTTTCCGGTTTCGTGCGGGAATACGCTTCGGAAGAGTTGGAAGATATAGTTAAGATCGGCACCGGTAAAGAAAAGTATATTGTAACGGCCGATCCGCTCGACGGTTCATCACTTGTTGATACCAATTTAGCTATCGGAACGATTATAGGCATTCATAAAGAATCCGTCTTGGATATTGGCAGAAAAACAATGGTAGCCGCGCTTTATATTACTTATGGTCCGCTGATTACGATGATTTATTCGGCAGGGAAGGGCGCGCATGAATTTGTTCTCGATCGTGAAGGCGAATATGTTTTATCTCAGGAAAATATTATGCTGAAGGAGAAGGGATCAATTTTCTCGCCGGGTGGACTGCGCCGTGATTGGACGCCGGAACATCTTAAGTTTGTCGAACAACTGGAAAAAGACGGTTATAAATTGCGTTATAGCGGCGGTTTTGTTCCCGACATTAATCAAATCCTGATAAAAAAAGGTGGCGTATTTACTTATCCAGCGCTGAAAAAATCTCCCCAGGGAAAGTTGCGCCTGCTGTTTGAATTGCAGCCCATGGCGTTTATTATGGAACAAGCCGGAGGCCTGGCGATCGACGGCAATCAAGATATTTTGTCTATAAAAGTAGAAAATGTTAATCAGCTTTCGCCGGTTTATATCGGCAGCGTTACAGAAGTGCAAATGGCAAAAAAATCTTATCATAGTACATATTGCGAGGAGTAATTATGATTTGCGAAGACAAGAAGCAATTATTAAATATATGTGCGAAGATCGTAGAACTGGATGGTAATGATGTTCGCATTCTGGATGAAGTAAAACTTAGAAGTGAACTTATTGACAATTTGATTTACACGGCGGTATTTAGTCCTGATCAGGCAACTCAGGAAGCCGCCCGCTGGCTGATTCGACGCACCGGCGTTGCATGTGGCATTATGTCCGCTTCGATTCAACCTCTTTATGAGGCAATGGGGAGGGGAGAACTAAAGGGCTTCACAGTTCCGGCGATCAACATCCGGGGGCTGACATACGATGCGGCTCAAGCTGTTTTTCGCGCGGCAATAAAAGGGCAGGTAGGCCCGGTTATTTTCGAAATTGCCCGTTCGGAAATTGACTATACTTCACAGAAACCGATGGAATATATTTGCGCTGTAACTGCCGCCGCGATTAAGACCGGGTATCGTGGGCCTATTTTCCTGCAGGGAGATCATTTTCAAATAAATGCCAAGAAATTTGCCGCCGATGCCGCTAAAGAAACACAAGCGGTAAAAAATTTAATTTGGGAAGCAATTGAAGCCGGATTTTATAATATTGATATCGACACTTCCACTTTGGTGGACTTGACAAAAGCAGGAGTCAAAGAACAGCAAAAGACAAACTACAGTCTCGCGGCTGAGCTTACTACAATGATCCATGATTTAGAGCCTGAAGGAATTACCGTATCCGTAGGCGGCGAAATCGGCGAGGTCGGCGGGAAAAACAGTACGGTGGAAGAACTCCAGGCTTTCATGGAAGGGTATCTGGAAGAACTCAAAAAGGGCGGTGAATCACTTAAAGGTATAAGTAAAATCAGCGTTCAGACGGGAACAACGCATGGAGGTGTTCCCCTGGCGGATGGCAGCGTGGCCAAAGTTAAAATTGACTTTGCGGTTTTGCAAAAGTTATCTGAACTGGCGCGCTCTCAATACGGCCTTTCCGGAGCCGTCCAGCACGGCGCATCCACTCTTCCCAATGAAGCCTTTGACCGATTTCCGGCTATGGGCACGGCCGAAATCCATCTGGCCACCGGTTTCCAAAATATTATTTACGATAGTTCTAATTTCCCCAAAGATTTAAAAGAAAAAATTTACGAATATATAAAAACTCAATTGAAGGATGAATGGAAGGAAAAAGATACCGAGGAACAGTTTATTTACAAAACACGTAAAAAAGGATTTGGTCATTTCAAGCTGGATATGTGGGATCTGCCGGCGGATACGCGCAATAAGTTGGGCGCTGAATTGGAAAAACAATTCACTTTTTTATTTGATAAACTCAAAGTGACGTCGACGCAAAAAATCGTTGAAAAATATGTTCAGCCGGTGGATGTGCCTCTGGAACTGCCTGCTGCCCTGAAGGGTTGAAGAAAATCGACTTTAATCCCGCGTTTGGAATCCCCGGATCCTGCCGGGGGGCTCCACTGCTACCAGTTACCCGGTTAAATTAGTTGATGGAATATGGAATAATGACTAAATGAAAGCGGCAATTTTAGAGAAGATAAACAGCTTAGATGAAGACAATCAGCCTCTGAAAATGGTTGAATTGCCGAAACCTGTATTCGGGACCGAAGAAATCCTGATTAAAGTATCCACCTGCGGCGTTTGTCATACGGAATTAGACGAGATTGAAGGAAGAAATCCTCCGGCGATACTACCTGTTATTTTAGGGCATCAAGCGGTCGGTATTGTTGCCAATCGCGGAAAGCTTGCAAAAAAATTTAAAATTGGTGCCAGAGTTGGAATAGGTTGGATTAACTATGCCTGTGGCCAATGCCCGGCGTGTATTTCCGAAAATGAAAATCTCTGCAGCGAGTTCAGAGCAACCGGCAGGGATGTCCACGGCGGTTATGCCGAATATCTGGCGATAGCGGAGGGTTTCGCTTTTGCCATTCCGGATTTATTTTCCGATGTTCAGGCAGCGCCGCTATTGTGCGCCGGAGCTATCGGATATCGTTCTCTTCGATTGGCCAATTTAGCCGATGGACAGCGTCTGGGACTGGCTGGATTTGGCGCTTCCGCTCATCTGGTTTTGAAGATGGTTCGTTACCGCTACCCTCACACGGAAATATTCGTTTTCGCCCGCAATAAAGATGAACAGACTTTTGCCCGTGAATTGGGCGCTGTCTGGGCAGGGGATTTAAGCGCGGAATCACCGAAGAAGCTCAATGCCATTATCGACACGACGCCTGTGTGGAAAACGATCGTTGAGGCTTTAAAAAATCTGGAACCGGCCGGAAGGTTGATCATTAACGCGATCCGTAAAGAAGACAGGGACAAGAATTATCTTCTGCAACTGGACTATGGCAATCATCTTTGGCTGGAAAAAGAAATAAAAAGTGTAGCCAATGTGACACGCCGTGATATCGAGGAATTTTTAACTCTGGCCGCTTTAATACCAATAACACCGGAAGTGGAAGAATATCCGCTGGACGAAGCCAATCGTGCTCTTGTTGAATTAAAAGAAGGAAAAATCCGCGGCGCCAAAGTTTTGAAAATCAGTTGATCTTGTTCTAATTATCCTCCAAAATTGTTGTTGGCAAAATTCTTTTATAAATGTATTGTTAACATATATTAAAAAAAAAGTTCATTTGTAAAGCTTGTTCAATTCCGCGGAGAGTCGATGATGAAGATAGCCAGTATTGACGAAATGCGTTTTATGGATCGCTATGCCATTGAGAAGTTGGGCATTGCCGAAGAAATCCTGATGGAGAATGCCGGCATTGCCGCGGTAAATGTGCTGCAAAGTAAAGGCGGCATACGCGATAAGAAATTTGTCATTTTTTGCGGTTCCGGCAATAAAGGCGGTGACGGGCTGGTCGTCGCCCGCTTGCTTCATTCCAGCGGCGGCCGCGTAAAAATATTTTTACTTAGCGATGGCAGCAAGTATCAGGGAGCGGCGAAAACAAATTTCGCAATAATCGCGCGACTGCCGGTAGAGGTGATTAAACTGGACGGGGCAGCGGCCGCCAAAAAGGATGTCGCTCATTGTGACGCGGTTATTGACGCTATTTTCGGCACCGGCCTTGATCGCCCTGTCGCCGGATTGGCCGCGGAAGTAATTGCGCTGATCAACAAAAGTAAAAAGAAAGTTTTATCTCTCGATATTCCTTCCGGCGTTAACGGCAATACTGGTGCGGTAATGGGAACGGCAGTTAAAGCGGATTATACAGTTACTTTCGGTTTGCCCAAAATCGGTAACATGCTTTATCCCGGTTATGAACTTGGCGGGGAATTGTTTGTCAGTCATATTTCCTTTCTACCATCGCTCACTGAAGGCAACAATCTAAAAATTGCAACCAATGATTATGTGGCTTTATCGCCGCGGCCTGCCGAAGCTTATAAAGGTTCAACTGGTGATGTTCTTATTATTGCGGGAGCGGCTAATTATTACGGCGCTCCGTATTTCGCGGCCATGTCCTTTTTAAAATCGGGCGGTGGTTACGCGCGGCTTGCCGCGCCTAGGGGTATTGTGCCTGTTGTAGCGAAGCGGGGCAGAGAGATTGTCTATTTGCCGCAGGAAGAAACAGTGGCGGGAAGTATTGCCTTCAAGAACAAAAGAGGATTATTGGAGGTAGCGGCAAAAGTGGATATGGTGGTCATCGGTCCCGGCCTTTCCTTGCAGGAAGAAACAGTGAGGCTCGTCAAAGAGTTGGCAGCAACAATCAAAGTGCCACTGCTCATTGATGGCGACGGTCTCACCGCGATTGCGGAAAATCCGGAAATATTAAGCCGCCGGAAAGCAGCAACAATTCTTACGCCGCATCTGGGGGAAATGGCGCGGCTTACCGGAAGGCCTGCTGTGGAAATCAGCGGCAATAAAATTGCTGTTTTGCGGGAAACGACAGAAAAACTTAAATCCACGATTATTTTGAAAGGAGCGCACTCACTGATTGGCACGCGCAGTGGTAACATTTATATCAATTTAAGCGGCAATGCCGGGATGGCGACAGCCGGTTCTGGCGATGTTCTCACCGGTTGTATTGCGGCTATGTACGGAATGGGATTAAAGCCTGATGAGGCGGCACGCAAGGGAGTATTCTTACACGGCTAT
>CAVQCU010000234.1:0-9225 GCA_963710995.1 uncultured delta proteobacterium | reverse complement strand
TCTCGCTTTTGGTGAAGGATTTTTTAATAGATATGCCGGAATTATATGTTTGCATTAATTTTATTCCTTCATAGGAATAAAATGGCCTAGAAATGTGCATATCGGGTAGATCAAGTCTTTAAAAGTGTCTGAGCGGCAAAAGTTCCTAAAGCGCAGATTATTTTTGGCGAAATAATCTGCAATTGTTTTTTCAAAATGGCTTACATGGTCATTTCATCTGCAGAAGGGTTACGATTGCCTGGTGGACTGCATTTTCAGCAATATCTCGGACACATAAAGATCCCTCTGCGGCTCAAAACTTCATTCCCTTAACGATAATATCAGTTAACAGCTGTCCGGCCCGACCCACAAGGGCAAGCCCTGCTCATCCTCATCAGCGCCTGGTGCCTCCCCGACAAAAACTATTTGCGCATGGGAATTACCATCGCCAAAAACAAGATTGTGTTTGTTTTAGCCAATCGGCAAAGCCGGCACTTGGCCATCTCCTGACAAATTTTTGTTAACTGTTCTTTCTTATTCCTGGTATCAGCCTTTTTAATTGCTTGAGGCATTTTCTTCCAATCTATCCCGACAGACAAACTGTTTTGATTTATCACTTGTCCTTTGAGCCCTTTAACCGCATAGAGCAATTCTGTCTGTAATTTATTCCTGGTGAGGTCTGAAAAAGATTCATCCATTACTTTTTGCGACTACCCTTCTTTTTGATTATTTTTTGGATGCGATTAAGAATTTCCTCAGCCGCTTCGATTTTTGTCATTTTCTCAAAAGACTCCGCTTTATCCGTGCGGTCAATTATTGTAATTATATTGGTATTTTCTGTCCAAAACCGGCGCCTTCTTCCTGTAAATTATTGGCAATAATCAAATCCATATTTTTTGTCTTTAGTTTTTCCAGTGCATCGGCCAATAAATTTTGCGTTTCCATGGCAAAACCGACCAATATGCGGTTGCCTTTATTTTTCCCGATTTCCGCAATTATGTCCGATTTCTTTTTAATTCCAGAGAAAGCTTTCCTTATCCTTTTTGATTTTTTCCGTGGCGAATACTTTGGGGCAATAATGGAAACAGCTGCGGCTTTGATAATTATTGTCGCTTTTTTATAATTACCCAGAACAGCTTTGTACATTTCCTGTGCCGTGCGTACTTCTATTATTTTTTCTACCGGAGGTAGAGGCAAAGTTGTCGGACCGCTTATTAAGGTAACTTTAGCGCCTCGCCTGTGTGCGGCAATGGCCAAAGCGTAGCCCATCTTTCCCGATGATAAATTGGTAATAAAACGCACTGGATCTAGCGGTTCTTCGGTAGGACCGGCGGTAATCAAAATCTTTACACCGTTGACTCCTTGGGAGTCAAAGCGTTTCTATCTCTTCGACAATCACTTGAACATCAGGCAGACGCCTGCCCCCAGCGCTTCAACTCACCACCGCACTATCCATTACAACATAACCGAATTTTTTCAGTTTATTTATATTTTCCTGACAATAGGGTTAGCCAACATTTTATCGTTCATAGCCGGACAAATTAGTGAAGGCTTCACTTGAGCCATAATTGTGGTAGAAAGTAAATCGTCGCCCATACGGGAAGCAATTTTTCCGATTATGTTTCCCGTAGTGGCGCAATAACAAAAGCATCGGCAAATTCAGCCAGTGCTATGTGCGCCATATCGTATTTATCAAGTTGCACAAACATATCCGTATATACTTGATTTTGTGAAAGGGTTTGCAGGTAAAAGTCATCATGACCAAAAGCGCTGCGGAATTTATCACTCCTTTAACTCTGCAAACCCTTTCACAAAATCAAGTATATACGGATATGTTTGTCCCGACTGATAAATACGATATGGCGCACATAGCACTGGCTGAATTTGCCGATGCTTTTGTTATTGCGCCAGCTACGGGAAACATAATCGGAAAAATTGCTTCCGGTATCGGCGACGATTTACTTTCTACCACAATTATGGCTCAAGTGAAGCCTTCACTAATTTGTCCGGCTATGAACGATAAAATGTTGGCTAACCCTATTGTTCAGGAAAATATAAATAAACTGAAAAAATTCGGTTATGTTGTAATGGATAGTGCGGTGGGTGAGTTGGCTTGTAAGACGCTGGGGGCAGGACGTCTGCCTGATGTTCAAGTAATTGTCGAAGAGATAGAAACGCTTTTGACTCCCAAGGATTTAGACGGTGTAAAGATTTTGATTACCGCCGGTCCTACCGAAGAACCGCTAGATCCAGTGCGTTTTATTACCAATTTATCATCGGGAAAGATGGGCTACGCTTTGGCCATTGCCGCACACAGGCGAGGCGCTAAAGTTACCTTAATAAGCGGTCCGACAACTTTGCCTCTACCTCCGGTAGAAAAAATAATCAAAGTACGCACGGCACAGGAGATGTACAAAGCTGTTCTGGGTAATTATAAAAAAGCGACAATAATTATCAAAGCCGCAGCTGTTGCCGATTATTGCCCCAAAGTATTGGCCACGGAAAAAATCAAAAAGGATAAAAAAATACTTTCTCTGGAATTAAAAAGAAATCCGGACATAATTGCGGAAATCGGGAAAAATAAAGGCAACCGCATATTGGTCGGTTTTGCCATGGAAACGCAAAATTTATTGGCCAATGCACTGGAAAAACTAAAGACAAAAAATATGGATTTGATTATTGCCAATAATTTACAGGAAGAAGGCGCCGGTTTTCGAACAGATACCAATATAATTACAATAATTGACCGCACGGATAAAGCGGAGTCTTTTGAGAAAATGACAAAAATCGAAGCGGCTGAGGAAATTCTTAATCGCGTCCAAAAAATAATCAAAAAGAAGGGTAGTCGCAAAAAGTAATGGATGAATCTTTTTCAGACCTGGCCAGGAATAAATTACAGACAGAATTGCTCTATGCGGTTAAAGGGCTCAAAGGACAAGTGATAAATCAAAACAGTTTGTCTGTCGGGATAGATTGGAAGAAAATGCCTCAAGCAATTAAAAAGGCTGATACCAGGAATAAGAAAGAACAGTTAACAAAAATTTGTCAGGAGATGGCCAATTGCCGGCTTTGCCAATTGGCTAAAACAAGACACAATCTTGTTTTTGGCGATGGTAATTCCCATGCGCAAATAGTTTTTGTCGGGGAGGCGCCCGGCGCTGATGAGGATGAGCAGGGCTTGCCCTTTGTGGGTCGGGCCGGACAGCTGTTAACTGATATTATCGTTAAGGGAATGAAGCTTGACCGCAAGGATGTTTATATCTGCAATATACTAAAATGCCGTCCACCAGGCAATCGTAACCCTCTGCCAGATGAAATAAGCCAGTGTGAGCCGTTTTTGAAAAAACAATTGCAGATTATTTCGCCAAAAATAATCTGCGCTTTAGGAACTTTTGCCGCTCAGACACTTTTAAAGACTGATATACCGATATCCGCGTTACGCGGCCGTTTTCATTCCTATGAAGGAATAAAATTAATGCCGACATATCATCCGGCATATCTATTACGAAATCCTTCGGCCAAGAAGCCAGTATGGGAAGATGTCCAGATGATTATGAAGGAAACTCAGCCCTAATTATTGTTGAAACTCCAATTCCGAAAGCGCAGCACAGCGGAATTGGTAAGTTGAACAATCCCGCGAAGCGGAGGCTATTATAGCCGTGATTCAAGCCAATAAGCAAAAGAGGTTAAACAATGTTTAAGAAAATTATTTTCACATTGATTGCGGTTTTAATGATCATGAATTTTGGAGCTTGGGCCGAAGAAAAGAAACCGGTATTTAATGCTATTACAATTGACGGCGTTATTACATCGCCGACGGCAAAATACATTGCCAATAGTATAAAAGATGCGCAACAGGCGGATGCAGAAGGACTGATAATCTTACTCGATACACCGGGCGGAATGGATACAGCGATGCGTGACATAGCCAAAAGCATTCTCAACGCGCCCCTGCCAATAATTGTTTTCGTTTCTCCTCCCGGCGCTCGCGCCGCATCCGCGGGGGTTATTATAACGGAAGCTGCTCATATAGCGGCAATGGCTCCCGGTACAAATATCGGCGCCGCTCATCCTGTAGAGATAGGTCTTGGCGGAGGCGGTATGGATAAAACCATGTCCAAAAAAGTAGAAAACGATTCTGCCGCTTACGCCCGCAGCATTGCCAAAGCACGGGGCCGCTCTGAAGAATGGGCGGAAAAAGCTGTGCGCAAAAGTGAATCAATAACTGCCGAAGAAGCGCTTAAGCTAAACGTTATTGATTTTGTAGCTCCCGATATCGACAAACTTTTAGTTGCCATCGATCAAAAAGAAGTAAATCTGGCCAAGGGCAAAAAGAAAATATCAACGAAAAATGCTATAATTAACAATAAAAAGATGGGGACGCGTCAGGGAGTCCTTGCGGCTATTTCCGATCCCAATATTTCTTATATCCTTTTGTTAATAGGACTGGCGGGCCTGTATTTTGAACTTTCCACGCCGGGAGCAATATTGCCCGGAGTAATAGGCGGGATATCGCTCTTGCTTGCGTTTTTCGGCCTGTCCACCTTGCCGGTAAATTACACGGGAATTTTAATGATAATATTCGGTGTAATATTATTCATTGCGGAGATAAAAGTTATGAGTCATGGCATTCTTACTGTCGGGGGAGTGATTTCATTAATTATGGGATCATTGTTATTATTCGATACAACGGAGCCCGCCTTGCGCATTTCTTTGCAGGTTTTGATCCCGGCCATTCTGGTGGCTTCTGGTTTTTTTATTGTAGTTATCTGGTTGGCGATTAGAGCGCAAATGCGGAAACACTTCACCGGGGTGGAAGCAATGGCCGGCGCTGAGGCTGAAGTGGTGACCGACATTGACAATGAAGGGAAAGTATTTATAAAAGGAGAATATTGGAGGGCAACAAGTGAAAAACCGATAAAAAAAGGAGCAAAAGTAAAAGTTATTAAGGTCGAAGGTCTGAGCTTGATCGTGGAAGAAATAAAGAAATAATAATCTTAGAAATAAATTAAAGGAGGGAACTTAAAATGGTTGGCAATTTTTCTTTACCGCTGATAGTTGTTATCGTGCTGGTACTTATGTTTTTGGCATCCGCAATCCGTGTATTAAATGAATACGAAAGGGCTGTTGTTTTCCGTTTAGGCCGGATCAGGGACGTCAAAGGACCGGGATTGATCATCATAATTCCCGGCATTGACAAAGTGGTAAAAGTAGATATGCGGACAATCACCATGGACGTTCCCCCGCAGGATGTTATTACCAAAGACAACGTCTCCATTAAGGTAAATGCAGTAGTATATTTCCGGGTTGTTGATGCTAATGCGGCGGTGATAGATGTCGAAAATTATCTCTATGCCACATCTCAGCTAGCCCAGACCACTCTCCGCAGTGTTTGCGGGCAGGTGGAATTAGATGAAATTCTTTCGGCGCGGGAAAAGATCAATATACATCTGCAGGAAATTCTGGATCGCAGTACTGATCCCTGGGGCATAAAAGTATCGCTGGTGGAAGTAAAACAAATTGACTTGCCGGAAGAAATGAAACGGGCAATAGCCAAACAAGCGGAAGCGGAAAGAGAACGGCGCGCCAAGGTTATTAATGCTGAAGGCGAATTTCAGGCCGCGCAGAAATTAATTGAAGCGGCCGCTTTAATGGAAACACAGCCCATGTCTCTGCAATTACGTTATTTGCAGACATTGAATCAGATTTCTGCGGAACACAATTCCACGATATTATTTCCAATACCCATTGATCTGTTTAAACCATTTTTGAAATTAGCGGATAAATTATAAATCAAAGCGGCAGAAGTTAATCTTCTACCGCTAAAATCTTTATGAGGAGGAGATATTCATGGTTGGTTCAAAACTTCACAGGCTGACAGGAGGATTGATTTTAATTACTTTAGGAGTCTTGATCTATTTGTCTAAGGCGGGTATTTATTCATTTGGTAAGACCTGGCCGATATTGATAATTGTCATTGGAATATCCACAATTATTCAAAGAGTAAAAGATTTTGGCGGCTGGTTTATCACTGTTGCGGGAGTAGTATTCCTCATTAATGAATTTTATGGCTTTGAACTTTCCAAACACTCCCAATATCTATTGCCTGCGATACTGGTTTTACTGGGGATCTTTGTTTTATTAAGACGGAAAAAACATAATTGAGACCTTTGCCCAGCGTCTCTAATCGTCATACCGGCGAAGGCCGGCGGTATACCCCTTAGGGTATATTCAGGAAATATCATAGAATACTGCGATTCCCGCTTTCGTAACCTGATAACCTGAAGGTCACGCGAGGTCATCTGCAACGGGAATGACAATATTACTTGTTTTATAAAGTTATGCAGAACTCTCATTATATTGAAAATTAAAGAGACGGGATTTCTTAAATATGACTATTGCTAAAAAGATCAAATCATCCATTTCTCAATCATCGATGATCAGGAAAATGTTTGAAGAAGGAATTCTTCTAAAAAAAAAATATGGCGCGGATAAGGTTTATGACTTCAGTCTTGGTAATCCCAACGTGGAGCAGCCGGATGAATTTAAAAGTGAGCTGATTAACCTCGCGGCAGAGAAGATTCCTCTGAAGCATGGCTATATGCCCCAAGCCGGATATACCGAAACAAGACAGGTTATTGCCGACAAAATCAGCAGGACCACCGGATTGAAAATGTCAGCCGATCATGTTGTAATGTCCTGCGGTGCGGGTGGCGCGTTAAACGTCATCTTGAAGGCGTTGCTTGATCCCGGTGATGAAGTCATTGTGCTCAAACCTTTCTTCGTTGAATATCCTTTTTACATTGAAAATTATGGCGGTGTTGTAAAATTTGTCCAGACCAACGCTGATTTTTCTCTTGATATTGTTGCCATTTCCAAAGCTATAAACAGAAAGACAAAAGCAATTATTATTAATTCGCCCAATAATCCAACCGGTAAGGTTTACAGCAAAAAAAATATTACTGATTTAGCCCGGCTATTGAAAGAAAAGGGCAGGGCATACGACAAAGCAATATATCTCATATCTGATGAACCGTACGCGGAAATAGTCTTTGATAGTGTAACCGTGCCAAGTGTATTGAAGGTTTACCCTAACAGCATTATTGCCTATTCTTATTCTAAGACGCTGTCTTTGCCGGGGGAACGAATCGGCTACATTGCCGTCAATCCTAGGATTCATGAAGCGGTCGATTTAATCAGCGCGCTGATTTTATGCACGCGTATAATGGGTTTTGTGAATGCGCCGGCTCTGATGCAGCGGATAGTTGCCAGGATTCAGGATGTCGCTGTTGATGTAAAAGTTTATCAAAAAAAACGTGATCTACTCTGTGCCGGATTGAATAAAGCAGGCTACAAGTTTGAAAAACCGCATGGCGCTTTTTATTTATTTGTCCAAAGCCCGATTCCTGATGATGTGAAATTTGTTAAAATGCTTTTGAAGAAAAATATTCTTGTTGCGGACGGCAGTGGCTTCGGTGGGCCCGGCTACTTCCGCATTGCGTATTGCGTTGACGACGCGACAATTGTGAATTCCATGGAAGGTTTTGCGGAAGCAATCAAAGAATGTAAATAGCTACAATTCTGTCATTGCCCGGCCTGACCGGGCAATCCAGTTAATTTTTCTGGAAAATGAATATGAATGGGAATATTATGCCGGTCTAGATAATATCCTAAACCAAGAAAAAAGAATCAGGTTGATTATTGTTTAATATTAAGATATTAAGCGTAAAATCGCAGATTTTGAAGAAGGTTTTTAGGCCGACAGCACTGTCGGCGTTTACAACATTAGCATCGATCCATATAAACAATGTTATATTTTTGTGGTTATTTATTGATGAATAAAGTTAAATTAGCATATGAAGGAAAATTATATGAGTTGGATTAATGAGTGGCATACATTGTCATCACGCATTCATGGACTCATAGATGCAGGAATTTTTTTCTTTTGCTGCATATGATAGTTTAGATCGTTTTTTATCAACTGTGACAAGTCTTCCTCACTATGATGTGATAACGCATGATCTAGTTAATGGTGATGTTCAATTTTCCTTAACCGCTCTTGCTGCTTTTTGTTCAGAGTTTTCATATCTAATTTCTGATAATCAAGCTATTGTCAAACGAATTACCGAATGAGCTTTTATTCACCTGTAGAGAAGTATCATTGTTGACGCTGATATACGCAAGAAATGGTATGATGCATTTAATAAACATGGAGAAACATTTTGTGAACAATTAGGAGCTGTCCATTTATTATCTCATGGAATTTGGGCATTTAAAATTGATGCAAAAGGAGGCCGAACAGATCTGGTCTTGAATGAGACTTTACCTCCAATTTCAAAAATTGAAAGTGTTGCAGATGCATTGGTTTTAACTGAATGGAAATTGGTAAAAAAGGATTCAACATTAAATAATACAATTAAGTCAGCTCAAAAACAGGTAGATATGTATTCCTCCGGTGTATTGGGAGGAATTGAATTCACTAATTATCGTTATCTTGTAATGGTTTCTAAAAGAAAAATGGAAATGCCAGATGATGATATTCAGGGTCCAATAATTTACAGACATATAAATATTGCTGTAGATCCTTCTGCACCATCAATTGAAGCAAAAATTAAAAAAAATAAACAATGAAATATAACCACACAATTCACGCCGACCGCAACCAGCGCATTGCTGCACGTCTGTACTCGCTCTGCCACGCGGTCGGTGCTAAATTTCATTTAACTGCACCGCTGTGGTTGCGGCGGGTGATCGCGGTCGTTATAAAACAAATTTAATCAATACTTGATGCTGAAATCGCGAAATTCGTCGGTGTAGGGTTCTTCCTCGTTTAAAACTTCTTCGACTCTGGCGGCGGGTGGGCCGATATGGCACCAGGCAAGCATTTTATCTATGTCCGCGTCATCGCCCTCAAAAACAGCTTCTACGCGGCCATCGGCCATATTCCTCGCCCAGCCAGCAAGATTAAAACTCTTTGCCGTGCTCTGTGTTTTCGCGCGGAAAAATACTCCCTGTACTCTGCCGCTTATATAAACATGAACACGTTTCAAGAATACCGCTCTCTTTCTTCGGCTAACTTTGTTGTCTGCGTCGTCGGCTTCCTCAACGTATAACCTAAAAGTCACACGTTTTCATATGCGCCTGCGGAGCCTCCTCCTTGTCCCAATTAAATGGGACAGTTCAACTAACGAATTCTAGTTCACTTCGTTCCTATAATTCGAGTTTCACTGCTGCCTCGTTATCCTA
>CAVQCU010000233.1:0-13149 GCA_963710995.1 uncultured delta proteobacterium | reverse complement strand
TATTTTGGCGTTTTACAGGGAAAAGTTGCATCAGACATCATTATCATTCTGGTCTGTTCTATTGTAGGTATTCTGGGTTCTTATACAGTTGCCTGGTTCGGCATTCGTATTAACACCGTCGCCAATTCCCGCGCTGCTTTTGCATCATTGAGTGGCAATCCTTTAAACATCGTCAATATCTGTTTACGTTCCGGTATGAGTGTTGGACTTGCTGCTGGTCAGCATCGAACTTTTCTTCATGATCATCATTCTGGCTTACATTCCCAAAGAATTGGCCGGTCCCTGCTTCATCGGTTTTGCTATCGGTGAATCGCTGGGCGCATCCGCTCTGCGTATCTGCGGCGGTATCTTCACCAAGATTGCCGACATCGGTTCCGACCTGATGAAAATCGTTTTCCATCTCCCGGAAGACGATCCCAAAAACCCCGGTGTTATTGCCGACTGTACCGGTGACAATGCTGGTGACAGCGTTGGTCCCACTGCCGACGGTTTTGAAACTTATGGTGTTACCGGCGTTGCCTTAATCGCCTTCTTGGCTCTGGCTTTGGCGGGAAATCCCGCAATGGGCGGTAAATTGATTGTCTGGATTTTTGCTATGAGAATCCTCATGATCCTGACTTCTCTCGTTTCTTATTTTGTCAATGATATTATCAGCAAGGCGGCTTTTGCCGGAAAGAAAGAATTTAACTTTGAACATCCGTTAACCAATCTGGTTTGGATCACCTCTCTTGTTTCCATCGGAGTGACCTTCGTTGCCAGTTATTATCTGCTCGGTGACTTGACGGATAAATACGCAGGTTTGTGGTTGCCTCTTTCCATCATCATCAGTTGCGGAACCATCGCCGGTGCTTTAATTCCGGAATTTACAAAAGTATTTACCAGCACTAGTTCACGTCATTGCGAAGAAGTTGTCAATGCTTCCCGTCAGGGCGGCGCTTCTTTGAACATTCTATCCGGTCTTGTTGCCGGTAACTTCTCTGCTTTCTGGGAAGGCCTGACGATCATGATTCTGATGCTGATTGCTTACTTGGTTTCCAAAAATCCGGCAGTCATGGCTTTGATGCCTCCAGCATTTACTTTTGCCGCTCCGGTTTTTGCCTTCGGTCTGGTGGCTTTCGGTTTCCTGGGCATGGGCCCTGTGACTATCGCCGTGGACAGCTTTGGACCTGTTTCGGATAACGCTCAATCCATTTATGAACTTTCCATGATTGAATCACGTCCCGATGCAAAAGACGTTGTGAAAAAAGAATACGGAATTACACCGATTTTGAATTGGCCAAGCACTTTCTGGAATCTGCTGATGGTGCGGGGAATACCTTTAAAGCGACAGCCAAGCCCGTGTTGATCGGAACCGCCGTTGTCGGCGCCACCACAATGGTTTTTGGTATCATCATCATGCTGGAAGGTCTCTTCGGCAATGTTGTCGCTAAACTTTCTCTGGTACAGCCGGAAATCATTCTGGGCTTGCTTATGGGCGGCGCGGTTATTTACTGGTTTACGGGCGCTTCCATACAGGCAGTTACCACCGGTTCATATCAGGCCGTTGTGTTTATTAAGAAGAATATCAATCTGGATAAAAAAGAAGCGTCTATTGAAGATTCCAAGAAAGTCGTTCAGATTTGTACCCAGTATGCTCAAAAGGGTATGATCAACATCTTCATCGTGATCTTCTTCATGTGTCTGGCGCTGTCGTTCTTTAACCCCTACTTCTTCATCGGTTACCTGATCGGTATCGCTTTCTTCGGTCTGTATCAGGCGATCTTCATGGCCAATGCCGGCGGTTGCTGGGATAACGGCAAGAAGATTGTTGAAGTTGATCTGAAGATGAAAAACACTCCGCTGCATGAAGCCAGCGTTGTCGGCGACACCGTCGGCGATCCCTTCAAAGATACCTCTTCGGTTTCTTTGAACCCGGTCATCAAGTTCACGACTCTGTTCGGATTGCTGGCAACGGAAATCGCGGTTACCATGACCGATATCAGAATTTGAAGACTGGTCTGGCCATCGCCTTCTTTGTGATTGCTTTAATATTCGTTTATCGTTCATTCTACGGTATGCGAATTTCCGCTGACAAACTGGGTGATATAATAAGGAAGTTTAACCCTAAACTTAAAAGGCGCTCCCGAAACGGAGCGCCTTTTTTTAGTGGAGCCCCCACCATCTCCACAAATATGCGTTATTCGTGAAACTCCAATTCCGAAAGCGAGGCGCAGCGGAATTGGTAGCGTGAACAATCCCGCAACGCGGAGGGTATAATACCCCGCAGCTTGCTGCAGAATTTGTTTCCAAAGCTTGCTTTGGGTTTCATACCCTTGATCTCAAACAATTATAAATGATTGTGCTTCCTCAATAACGGTTACAGGATAGAGATGAAATGCTAGTAACGTCCTGATTTATTATTTAAAACCACTGTCTACATAAATTCACATTATCTTTATTGACTTATTAATAAGAATATTATAAATGGATTCATCAAAAAGTCTGTTCATTTAAAAGCAAAGTATTTAAAATAATATTAAATTAGCAAAAGGGAGGATCCTATGAAGTATCCGAACATTACATTTGAGCCATTATTTAGCTGGGTCAACAGGCCGAGGATTATGTATTCCCCTGGACTTAGGTCAGAGGTGGGATATGAAATGGCGCAATTGGGAGGTAAGAGGGCTGTCATTTTCACCGACAAGGGCCTGGTTGCGGCTGGCATCGCTGAAATGGTAGCCGAGGAAGTGAAGAAGTCGGATATCGAACTGGCCGGCATCTTCGACTCTATTATCCAGGACGCGAGAATCGACATCATCAACGCGGGTGCCTCGTTTTACAGGAAATGCGGCGCTGATTGCATGATCGCGGTAGGAGGCGGCAGCGTTATGGATACTGCGAAGGCGGTAAACATCATGGTCAGCGGGGGGTATGACGACTTCCAGCCGTTGGCGGATCAGGCGGGACTATGGGAGGGCGCGAAACAGCTTCTCCCGCACATAGCGTTTCCCACCACGGCGGGAACGGGATGCGAGGTAACGAACGCCATGGTGGTGCTTGATACGAAAGCCCACGCCAAGCTGTCGGTAACCCATCCCAACTGCAATGCCGACCTTGCCATGCTGGACCCGGAATTGACTGTGAAATTGCCGGCGAAGATTACCGCCTTTACGGGAATGGACGCACTGACCCACGCGATTGAGGGAATAACCTCCACGGGGGCCGAGCCCATTGCCGACGCACTGGGGCTGCATGCCGTGCGTCTTATCTTCAAGTACCTTCCTATTGCGGTCAAGAACCCGGAGGACATTACGGCCCGCGGCCACATGCTCCTGGCGAGCACCATTGCCGGGATGTGCTTTGTCAACACCATGACCGGGGGGGTCCATGCAACAGCCCACGCCCTGGGGGCCCTATACGGAATTCCACACGGGCTCGCCAACGCCATCATGCTTCCCGTCGTGATGGATTTCAACGCATCTGACGTTCCGGAACGATACATGATGATTGCGGACGCCATGGGGCTCGACGTGAAGGACAAGAAGCCGGCGGAAGCCGCGAAGATGGCGGTAAAGGCCGTTATCAGCCTTAAAAAGAAAATCGGCCTCACCGACACGCTGAAGGATTTAAAGGTTCCCAAAGACCCGGAAAAGCTGAAGCCGCTTGTTGAACTGGCGGCGGCGGACGGCCAGGTCGGTTACAATCCACACTATTTAGAAGAGGAAGATATTTTGAAACTTTATATGAAAGCAATATAACAAATGAAAGGAGAAAGTTATGGAATACTGGAAGAATCCGGAAGAATGTGTTACTGCTGTTAAGAAGATGTGGGAAGATGTCGAAAAGGATGCAGAGCTCCGCGAAGGTGCTCGTAAGGTAAATCAACTCATACTTTTCGATTACACCGAATCTGGGCCCGGCTGCGCGGTATGGGTGGACTGCCGCAATGGCGCCTTTGTGGTTGGCACCGGAATACCCTCGGAAACACCTGATCTGACCATGAGCCTTTCCGCCGATGACGCCCACAGGTCCTGGTCAAACAAGCTCAATCCCGTCATGGCCATCACGCGCAAGAAGATACGGGTGAAGGGATCCGCGACAGGGCTCCTGAAACTGGCTCCTAAGCTGAAAAAGGTAGCGGTGATCTATGAGAAGACTCTCACCGATCTGGGTTGGGCTGATAAGATAATGAAATAGAACAAATTAGAGGGTACAATATGAAGGCCAATACGGGTAAGATAATACGGGTAGACCTTAATGCAGGCGCTGTTTCTATCGAAACACTGCCGGAGAACCACTATAGGGAATACGTCGGGGGAAGCGGACTTGCTGCAAAGTACTTCTGGGATAAGGGAGATTTCAACGCGGATGCCCTCTCCCCGGAGGCGATGCTCATCTTCATGAACGGACCTTTTTCGGGGTTAAAACTCTCCGGTGCCAGCAGGAACAGCGTTGCCGGCCGTTCGCCCCTAACGGGGCACTGGGCGGATTCCTCCTGCGGTGGGTTTTTCGCCCCGGAACTCCGATACGCGGGTTATGACGGCATCGTAATAACCGGGAAGTCACCCGGGCCTTCCGTGCTCCTCATAGAGGATGATAAGATTGCCATTGTGGACGGAACCGAATACTGGGGCAAAGGCATCGAGGAAGTGAACAAGAGTTTGAAGAAGAAATACGGTAAAAATTACCGAACGGTCGTCATAGGCCCGGCGGGAGAGAACCTCGTGAAATTTGCGGGCATTATGAACGAAGGGCACCACGCCTTCGGTCGCGCCGGATTCGGCGCCGTGATGGGCTCAAAAAACCTCAAGGCCATCGTGGTCAAGGCGGAGAAAAAGGAGATGGATCTTGCCGACCCGGTGAAATATGAGAAGCTCCGGAAAGAGCTCAACCCGAAAATGAAGGAATCGCTTGCCGCGAGCCTGCTGCATGAGAACGGTACAGCCGCAAACCTCGAAGGCGGCGCGTTTACAGGCGACGTTCCCATCAAAAACTTTACATCGAATTCCTGGGAAGGAATGGCGGACGCCCTTACCGGGTCCACGCTCTCCGAGAAGTATCTGACAAAACGGACTGCCTGCGCTTATTGCGGAATCGCCTGCAAGCGGGTTGTCGAGGTCAAGGAAGGTCCCTGGGCCATTCCCGAGGGCCCCGGTCCTGAATATGAGACAATAGTAGCCTACGGCGCGCTGATCGGTTCACTTGACCTGGCGGCCACATGCAAGGCGAATAAAATCTGCAATGACATGGGTATGGACACCATATCATCAGGCGTGACCATAGCGTGGGCGATGGAGGCTTTCGAAAGGGGAGATATCACCGAGGCGGACACCGACGGAGTTAAGCTTTTGTGGGGAGACATGGAAACAGTCATCAATATCGTGCTTCCGAATATGGCGAAAAGGGAAGGCAAACTCGGCGAGCTCCTTGCCGAAGGGAGTGTGGCGGCTGCTGAAAAAATCGGTAAAGATTCCATCAATTACACTACACAAAGCAAGGGGCTCGAGGCGCCGATGCACGACCCGCGTGGCGGAGGGCACGGGATGGCCCTGACCTACGCCATGAGCGCGAGGGGTGCGTGTCATGTCGCCGATCCCATGCTTTTCGTGGAGATGGGGGCCTGCTTCTGGCCCGAGATCGGCTTCGAGTTTGTCCTCGAGCCCAAGACGGATGAAAACAAGCCCGAGGCCGCAGTTATGTCGATCGCAATGGGTGCCCTGGAAAACAGCGCCTGTTTCTGCCAGTTTGCCGACCGTGAAGTCACCATAACTGAATGGCTGGAGCTCTTCAACACGGTGCCCGGCTACAAATGGGAAATTCCGGATATGATGAAAGCGGGACGCCGGATATTCTATCTCAGGAGACTCATTAATTACCGGTACGGACTTACCGCCAAGGACGACGAACTTACGCCGCGGATGCTTGAGCCGGCACGGGACGGGGAACCGGAAGGGGTAGAAATCAACTTTACGGGGATGAAAGAGAAATTCTATACGCTCATGGACATGAACCCCGAGAAAGGAATTCCCTCAAAAGCGGCCCTCGATGAATACAACCTGAGCGAAGAGGCTGCCCGGGTGTGGTAGGATTTTATTCATGAAAATCAAGGTAAGGCCGGTCGGCGTCATCAGGAAGTATTTTACTGAACATGAATTGGAGATTGCCGATGGCCTTACCCCTGAACAGCTTATTCGCGATCTGAAAATTCCCGGGAAGCTCAAGATGGTTTCCATTGTAAACGGAAAAAGTATTCCGCTTAAGGAAAAATTGAAAGACGGGGATGAGGTGATCTTGGTGACGTTATTGTCCGGTGGCTGAAAAAAGGGAGGTATAGATTAAATTCACATTTTCCTGTCGAGTGCAGGATGCAAATAGACTTCATTTTTTTGATGCCCTGCCCTGTGAGCAGTGTAATTTACCTAGTACTAACTTTGTTTTTAATAATCTATAATCAAATATGGCTACAGGTCAATTTGCCGATAATCTGATTCTCCGGCTGAGCAAAAGCTGGACGGCACCAGATAAGAAGAAAAGGCGCGTTATAGACTTAAAGTCTGTGTACTTAATTGCGTCTAAAAAAAGAATCCCTCTCCTAGAAGTAGAAATATCCTTGTTATAAAATAAGAAACCTATCCCTTTCAGTTGGGAAAATGGATTCATCAATATAATTCTTGAGTGTTTTGCGCAAACCTGGTTTTCCAGTATGACCGCATCGGGGACGAAACAACTATTGGAGAGAAAAGAAAAAATGGGCTACAGGTTCCTTCTTGCTACCTTGCCCACAATTCTTCTGGAGAAGAACATCTTTTGATTACTATTAAAAAAATTAATATGTATAGCTAATCGCGGCTCCGACAGAGAACCTGTCTGCATATCGGCCTTCAACATTAAGATGGAAACCTTTGAAAAGGGGAATATCAACTCCGGCAAAGCCTCCGGCAATTGATTTGTTCCTGATCGAAACATTTCCTGCTGCGTATTCCAGGCCGGGGATATTCGTATCAAGTGACGCCTAAAAGTTGAGATTATTCGGCGGCGTGCAATCGTCAGAAGTACATGCATGCTTGCGGATAAACTCTCCCAAACTTTTTATATCACCCGTTTCAATTATGTTGTTCTTTGCGGCATATGCCACGAATGATTCAACAGCTTTCGAATGACTGCTGTCTTCGCTATATTTCCTGAATGCCTTTTCCGTCTCCCTGAGGTTCAAGAATACAGGGAATGGCGTCATCGTTTTGCGGCTAATGTGGGATAAATATGATGAAGGCAGCAAGAAGATTATTTTTGATATTAGTTTTAGCGATTCTAGTGGGGTGTCCCGTAGATTCGAAAAATATGGTCGGATTGCAAGAATTCAAATTAGACGCGCAAAAGATAGATGCCACTTGGATAAACGATGAAGGGCTATTCTGATTAAAGCAATAGAACCGGATAAAGGAATTATTAAAATTAATTTTTTAGAAGATAAAAAAAAGATCGAGTCAATAAAGATAAAAATCATGAAAAGCACATCATGGCTTTATTTCAATATCCTGCCGGAAAAGGAAAGCAAGGATGATGATGATTATATGTGGGGAAGATTGCAGCTCAATTTAAACAGGATTATTTTCTGGCATACCGCAAGTGAAGCATAATTACTTGACAAATATCTGATTTTGCAATAAAAATAAAACACAGCTTAATATTTTTATAAACTTTTTCAAAAGTCTCTTTCTAAGAAATGCGGGACGAATCATCTTGTCTGTTTGTTCAAGGAGGCGATATGTTAAATTTCAAAGAATATTTTTATAAAAATTTCGAGCAGATTCTGGTCCTGTTTATTTTGCTAGCTGTTGTAGCGGTAAATTATTTCATTGCGGAAAAGCTTGCACTTTTAAATCTCTTCTATCTGCCCACCCTTTTAGCCGGATTCATACTCGGTAAAAAGAAAGCGCTGCTGACCAGCATATTCAGCATTATGGCGGTTTTGTTTTATGTGGTTTTGGGCAATGAAAATTTCACGCCAAGCCAATCAAAGCTCTCTTTTTATATTATGCTCATTTCATGGGGCAGCTTCCTCATCCTGTGCTCAATTATTGTCGGCTATCTGCATGAGGAGAATGAAAAAAAAATCATTCAGCTTAAGCAGGCTTACACCGGTATACTAGAAATACTTACAAAGTATATTGATTCGGCTGACATGTACACCCAGGGCCATTCGGTTCGGGTCTCCCACTATGCAACCGAGATCGCCGTATCGATGCATCTGCCGCAATCCGAAGTTGAGAATATCAAAGTGGCCGCGCTGCTGCATGATATCGGCAAAGTCGATATCAGCGCGGATATTATCAGCAAGGCAGCTTCACTCGATGGTCAGGAAAAAACCATCATGGACGCCCATACCGAGCGCGGCGCGCAGATACTTTCCTTAGTGGGAAGTGTCTTGAGCGAGGTCATACCTCTTGTCAGGGCGCATCATAAGTACTTCGCTCATGATGAGCAGAAAGATTCTTCCTTCAGCGAGGTGCCCCTGGGCGCCCGAATTCTTGCGGTTGCCGATTCCTATGACGCCATGACCACGGATCGACCATATCGTTTAGGCATGCCCCCCTGGAAAGCCTTTGAAGAGCTGGAGCGCTGCGCTGGCACACAGTTTGATTCTGATGTGGTAAAACATTTTAAGACGATTCTTTTCAAGTTCGGCGGCACGCATCAGATTTTATCGGGAGAAGAAAAACAAACTTCCGGGGCATAGCTCTGCCTTTCTTTTAAATCTGAATCTGGGGACACCATACCAATTATTTTCTTGAAAGGGAATTCTGATGCCTCAGAAAGGTGTAAAGCCGAAGAAAGTTGATAATAACTAGTATAGTGTCCCCAGATTAGTTACGGCAGGAGTCGGAGGATTCCAAGTTGCGGAATTAAAGAAAGAACCTTGCCATCAGACATGGCCGGAAACGCATGATTGGCGTGGGTTGGAGGAAGTGTTAATTTAATAAAGAAGGGCTATTGAAAAACGCTCATCTGCTGTGTTGCGCTGCAAACCGCACCGCTCAACGTATGTCTATATCTATAGACGCCTCACGGTACGTTTTTTGCGCACCTTGCATCTGAATATTTTTGAACAGCCTCAACGTCCACAATATTTCTTTAATAAAACTTCTTTTGTCAACTTAGAAACTTAAGGACATCCCTCTATCCCGTCCTTTCGCTTACGGTGTGTGCGATGAGTTAGTCTGGATTTACTGCCAAATCTTTTGTCCTTAAACCAAGTAAAAGGCGCTCAAACGATTCCTCAAAAGCACTATCGTTTTCCCAATTCGAGAAGTCCAGAATAAAGTAATCGCGAACTTCCTTAGCTAAGTCTTTACCTTGGTCAGAGTCAAAATATTCCCAGTCTTTAATTCTCTCAAAGTCAACTAGGCGGATAGGAAAAAGCTTGTTCATTCCTTTATCATGCTCAAGTTTTGTAGCTTTGCGAATCTCAGTCATTACCCATTCGCTCTTAAGACTGTTCTCTGATAGGACGATAATAAGCTTTTCATATTTTTCAATAGCCGTTTTAATTTGCTTATACAGTTTTTGTCCTCCTTTCATATCTTTGGGCGCATAAAACACTTTAATGCCTTCAGCCTTCAAGCGGTTGTTTAATCGATCAGCAAAATCTTCATCTCTATGGTTATAAGATATGAAACAAGAAATCCTGCTTTTTTCCGCTTCATCTCTTACATATTTCAAAATTTGCTCAGTAGCATTAATTTCTTCTTTCCGCACCCCATGCTTTAGAAAGGTTTTTTGACATTTTTCACAGGTATGCGTGTTATGCAAACTAAGTTTGATTGAATCTCTATCGCCACAGTAATCGTAGATACATCCGATTGTTTCTTCGTGCTCCATTGAAATGCTTTCTTTTTCTGAAAGACGACCAGCTAAAGTACAAAGCCCGCCGGCTATCATCCACACTACATATACTTTCAAAGTAGGGGGAGCATACTTCTCCTCATGTCAAGAAAATCTTGGCCGCAAAATGTTAGTACAACCTGAGTCTCACTATCCCACTACGCTCCGCTTCGTGGGATAATTCGACTAACGCTTCAAACCACGCTACACTCGTTTTCAGCGAGTCTCATTATCTCTTTTTACGGAAAACAAGCTTCAGCGGCACACTGTCAAAACCGAAAGTTTCGCGGATTTGATTGGTCAGGTATCGTTCGTAGGAAAAGTGGATTCCTTTTGTGTTACTGACAAAGAAGACAAAAGTGGGTGGTTTGACATCTGTCTGGGCTGCATAAGAAATATGCATCTGGCGGTTGGCATAGCGCGCCATCGGGTTTCTCCGCACGGATTTTTCAACCAGATCATTTAACGGGGATGTTCCTATCCTCTTTGTATATTGGTCATAAACTTTATCGATCAGCTCAAAAATCTTCGGCGCGCGTTGTCCAGTGACTGCCGAGATAAAAATAATGGGCGCAAAGTCCATGAATTTGATTTTATCCTTAATATCCTCGACAAATCTCCCTACGGTGGAGTTATCCTTTTCAATCTTATCCCATTTATTTACTACGATGATGCAGGCTTTGCCGTGCTCATAGGCAAGTCCGATAATTTTTGTATCCTGATCGGTCAACCCGTCTTCGGCATCAATTAAAACAAGCGCGATATCACAACGATTGATTGATTTGAGCGCCTGAACGACGCTGTATTTTTCCAGAGTCTGGCTGATTTTGCTTTTCTTGCGGATTCCCGCTGTATCAATAAGCAGATAATTTTTACCATGCACCTTTACCGGCATATCAATAGCGTCGCGTGTTGTGCCGGGTGTAGGGTTGGCAATACTTCTTTCCTTGCCGAGGATGCGGTTGACGAGCGATGACTTGCCAACATTGGGTTTGCCGACTATAGCAATTTTAATTTGAGTATCCTGATCGTCTTTATCGTCTGCTGCCGCAGGAAAATTCTTGGTAATAATGGTCAGGAGTTCATCAACACCAAGACCATGCTGTGCGGAAATCGGATAGAATTCATCGATGCCCAGCCGGTAAAAATCGGTGAGCATTTCTTCATGACGGTCTCCATCTACTTTATTGGCAACATAAAAAACATTTTTATCTTTACCTCTCAACTGTTTGGCAATTTCTATATCCGAAGGGGTAATTCCGTCTCTGCCATCCATTAAAAAAATAATGACATCCGCTTCTTGGATGGCCAGGTTGCTCTGTTCGCGCATTTGCACAAGAATTCTTTCTTCCGATGCTGGTTCAAATCCGCCGGTATCGATCAGGGTGAAAGCTTTATCCTGAAAGACGCAGTCCATATAGTTGCGGTCACGGGTGGCACCGGGCTCGTCAATCACAATAGCCTTTTGCTTTCCAGCAATTCTGTTGAAAAGAGTTGATTTGCCGACATTGGGACGGCCAACAATGGCTATTACTGGTTTTGCCTGCATTGAAAATATATCCTCTATTTATAGTGGCCGTTTCCTAAGGCTTCAATAAGCCGAATTCCTGCAGCATCTTATCGGAGGTCGTCCAGTCTTTGCTTACCCGCACAAATAATTCCAGAAAAACCCTGGTGCCAAAGAGTTTTTCCATCTGCAATCTGGACTGTGTGCCGATATTTTTGAGCATCGAACCTTTTTTACCGATCATAATCGCCTTTTGGGATTCTTTTTCCACGTTAATTGTCGCACTGATACGGATTATATTTTTCTCTTCGTCCTCTTTAAATGAATCGACTTTTACGGCACTGACGTATGGAATTTCCTGCTTGGTGAGAAGCATTATCTGTTCACGGATAAATTCAGCCGCGATAAATCTTTCGGTCGCGTCGGTAAGAATATCTTCGGGAAATAATTGCGGACCTTCCGGAAGAATTTGTTTGATAGCCGCAAGCAGTTCGGTAATGCCTTCACCCTTTAACGCTGATACTGGAAAAATCTCACGATAGTTATAGAGTTGACGGAATTTGTCTATCAATGGCAGAAGAAGTTTTTTATCGATAAGATCAATTTTGTTGATAACCAGAAAAACAGGTACTTTGACTTGCGCCAATGACTTGATTAAAAAAATATCATTTTGATGAACATCGGCATTGGCTTCGATCAGCATGAGCAGCACTTCGGCGTCACCGATTGTCTTTTGAGCTGTTTGCACAATAGCGCGATTCAGCGGTGTCTTGGGATTGTGCATTCCCGGAGTATCAATAAAAATAAGCTGTGCGTCCGGAAAATTCTTTATGCCAGTTATTTTATCTCTGGTAGTTTGAGGTTTATCGGCAACTATCGAAATTTTATCTCCGATAACAGCATTGAGAAATGTGGATTTCCCGACGTTAGGACGGCCAATGATACCGATGAAGCCAGATTTAAACAATTCAATTATCCTCTTTATATTAATTAATTCCTGGAATATTCAGGGTGAAAGATTTCCCCAAATCGGTGGCCACAGAAATTACGCCGCGCCTTTGACCAATATTTGATTCTACAATTAAATTTGTACGGGGGTAAAGCTTTTTTATTGCCGATATGTTCATATTATTCAAACCGCGAAAATTAGACATATCACGCTCAGATAAGCTAAAGCGAAGTTCGTTGGTGTCTGGAGAAACCTTGTCCAAAAGTTTAATAGTGCGATCATAAAAAATAGAAGAAAGAACAAGGCTTCCCAGCGCCGGATGAATTGGTCCAGCCAATATCGCGCCGTCTTTTTCCATTTCCTGCGTCAACTGCACGCCAATTCTGATTATGCGAATGCCTGCCGCGGATAGCTTTTCCCACGCTAGCCGGCACAATTCGACGGCGTCAGAAAGTTCTAAGGGCTTGTATTCTTCTTTCCGGAGTCCTTCAGCAAGGGCGGTCCCGCTAAAAACAATGACCGGATGAATCCTTACCGTATCAGGCTGGAGGTCAATTGTCTTATCGAGGGAATAAATAAATCCTTCTTCTGTGTCTTTAGGCAAGCCGGCCATAAGGTGCAAGCCGGTCTGGAAACCATGATCTTTTAAAATTATCATGGCCTTTACTATAGCGGCAACGTCATGGCCTCTTTGAGCAAATTGCAGCACTTCATCAATAAACGACTGCGCGCCGATTTCTACTGTAGTAACTCCGTATTTTTTTAGTACCGGCAAGTTATTCTCTGTGATGTAATCCGGCCTCGTCGAAATTCTAATAGAATTAACAAGACC
>CAVQCU010000232.1:0-3418 GCA_963710995.1 uncultured delta proteobacterium | reverse complement strand
GAGGAAAGCAGCTCAACCGCATCGAGGAGAGCAACCAACGCATCGAGGTGTGTAACTACTGGCGTTCCCAAAGGGGACAATGTACCGTCCGAATTGATGGTATAGACCCAGACCTGGTTAAGAAACTCATTTGCCGCATATGCAAATTGTCCTGACGGATCAACAGTAATGGATGTAGGATCAGTAACACAGTTCACATACACATCGCCCACAGGTGCGCCGTTGATTGTGCCACTACCGTTGCTGATATAACAGACCTGAGATGGGTTGGTCGGCTGCGTTTTTATCGTAACGGCGTAGGCAGCAGCGTCGGACAGCGGTGTGGGAAAAGAGAAAGCGCCGTTGGCAGAGAGACTCCGATCATCCCCGCTATTGTTCTGCAACACTATATTGCTGCCAACCATACCATTGACCGTACCGCCGATCGTGTAGCTGTATCCGGGGCTGGTACCGCAGGACGCCAGAATGGCCACCAGGCTAACAGCCCCTACAGTTTTGGCCAACATGCTCGACAACGCCCCCAATTTGCGTTTTTTGCCCACAGACAGCGTCACCATTTTTTTCTCCTTCATTGATAAGGTATTACTTTTTCAGTAGTTGGGCGTATACCAACAAAGATTTTTTATGTCAATGAAAATAGTGGAGCCCCCTCCGGCAGGAGCCGGAGGCTCCTCAAAATAATGAGACCTACAAGCTTCAGAAATAAAGTGCACTGAAGCTTGTAGGTCGAATTATCCCGCGAAGCAGAGGATAACGCGACCTCCGGCGGATTACATCGCATTCCTGCCCCGGCTGAAGCCGAGGGATTCTAAACCGCGGGATTGATCTCATTTCTATATCGCGAACCGAGTTCTGGTCAAACTTGAAGCGGAAAGGGATGTCCATTAAAAATTAATTTGTCTAATTTGAGACTATGTCGCAGTCTTCGCATCTGCAAGACATTGCGACACAGTCTCTCTCCCCGGAGGGAAGGGGTACTTTAGTTAGCTATGGGCACATTTCCATTTCTCGACCATGGCCATCGTTACCTCTCATGCTGCCGCGAGGTCCGAACCCGGGACCTCTGCCCCAGTGAGAATTTGCCAGTTTTTCATTTTGTTCCTGTGTGAGAATCTTATGGATTTCCAATCTCATTGCCGTTACTCTATCTTGCTTTTCATCACGCAATTTCCGAACTTCTTTTTGAGCGGCAGTAATTTTATCCTTATCAGGATTGGCTTGCGACCACAGTCTCCGCAGTGCTACCGACTTATCGAACATCTTTTCCCTCAGTGGCCTCATTGCTTTTTGATTCTCAGATATCAGTGCCTCAATTTTTGTTTTTTGTTCAGCGGAAAGATTTAATTTCCATACTGCCGGTTTACTGCAAGAGCAGTCGCCTTTGCCTACAGCGGGGCTTCCGCCCTCACTCTGACCGAAAGCAAACGCCGGCACTGTTAAAAGCATTCCCAGAACAACAGTCATTAATACCAATGTTAACTTTTTCATAATCAATTTCCTTTCCAGAGTTTTATTGTTTCTTAAAATTATTTTCTACAGTGATTTACTCTCATTGTTTATAAATCTGACAGATCGGTATACAGACACTATATATTCCAACAACAATTTTCTCGTGATAAGTGAATAATAATTGCCCAACAACATTCCCATGGCTATACTCAATAATGTCAATATCAGCTTTTTCATAATCAATCTCAAGGTGGAATGGGTATCTTAATTGCTGTAGCCTTCATATTGAGCAAGGCTTGTGCCAATTAAATTTTAATTAAATAACCGCTTGTTATTGAATGGTAAATTAAGAATAAGTCAAAATATCATTTGTTTTTCATTACGGTTAAGTGGATAATATATATCCAGTTGAGGGTATCCACATGGGTACAAAATAGCCATCTAGTAGTGGAGATTTAAGTACGGTGTTAAACGCTAATAAAAAAATCTGGTTTAATGTTTCCTTTTGGGTAGTCATAGTCGCAATTACTGTTATGGCCGCCGTTTCTACGGTAATGATGTTCACATTTTTTCATCAGCAAGAGGAACAGGCCGTTGAACTACTGGTGGAGAAAGGCACGACATTAATCCGGTCATTTGAAGCCAGTTTACGCAATCCGCTGGATGTGAAGAACGAAATGTTCAGGCTGCAAAAATTATTAACGGAAACAGCCCAGCAACCGGATATTGACTACATCATTGTGACCGATAAAGAGGGTAATATCATTGCCGATGGTGATCCGGCGCAAGTCGGTGATAAATATGGCCTGGATTTGGATATCGGGATCACTGACTTTATCTCACGATATCCGCTGGCGGCAAGTTGTTAATCCTCAGGGCGCGGGCACTTTTGAAGTTTACCGCGGTTTTTTTCCTCCGCAAAAAAATACTGAAGATAAAACGTCATCCCAGGGCAATGTTAAAAGCAAAGAAATTAACAAATTTATTATCTATGTCGGTCTGAATATGGCGACAATAGAAAAAGCAACCAAAGAAGACAACAGGGCTCACCTTATTATCGCGTTAATTCTTTTATTGATCGGTTCTTCGGCCATCATCTCCCTTTTCCTGGCACAAGCCTATCGTCTCACCCGCACATCTCTTTCCCGCATTAAAATATTTTCGGAAGCGCTGGTGAAAAATATGCCCATCGGCCTGATCGCGCTGGATCATCAAGGCAAAATTGTTACCTGCAATGAAAAGGCGCAAGCGGTATTGGAAGTTGCTTGCAGTGATGCTTTGAGTAGAGACGCCTTGACAGTTTTACCGGAGCCGCTTAAAAAGATACTTGTCGAACTTCCCGCAAGCGGCGGCTTTCTGGAGCGGGATATTCAATTGATTTCCGCTGAAGGCCAAGAGCATATCTGGGAAACTGTCGCGGCAGGTCTTATGGATGAAGGATTTCCCGCAGGCCGAATCCTGCTGATCCGCGATGTCACGGCGATCCGTCAAATGGAAAATGAAGTGACTAGAACCCGTCATTTAAACTCCATCGGCTCACTGGCGGCAGGCGTTGCCCATGAAATCCGTAATCCGCTTAGTTCCATCAAAGGATTTGCCGTTTATTTTAAGGAAAGGCTATCCGGTAATAAAGAAGATGAACAAACCGCGGATGTTATGATTGCCGAAACAGAAAGGCTCAATCGCGTAATCAACCAGCTTATTGAATTTGCCAGACCGCTGAAGTTGAAAAAAGAAAAAGTTCAATTTGTGGAATTAGTGCAGCATACAATTAAATTAATTGCTGCCGACGCGCAGAAAAATAAAATCAGCGTGGAAATTGACGCTGCCGTGGAAATGCCTGCGGTGGAAGTTGATCCCGATAAAATCAAGCAGGTGCTTCTCAATATTTTTCTCAACTGCCTTGCTGCTCTGAAAGAAGGCGGCAAACTGAAAATTAAGCTTCTGCCCGGAACGGATAATCTGACCG
>CAVQCU010000231.1:0-3586 GCA_963710995.1 uncultured delta proteobacterium | reverse complement strand
ATGTGCCTGCCTGACTTCATCGTATTGCTCGCCACGCCTTTTGCACCTACCACTTTGCCGCAAATATGAAACAAAACTCAACCGCACAACAAGCGGGCGACTCGCAGGCCATGGTACCGCGCCCATACAAAGGACTGGCCGCAAAAAGCTGAGGCGAAAAAAATGGTTCAAAGTTTTACCGCCGAAGTCCGCCAAGAATGTGATTCATCTGAAAACCGCAACCAATGTCTGACGCCGCACCATGAAACTACTGAACCCAAAGCCGTCGAGAACGTGTTGAATCCAGCAATTGAGTTTCTAAAACAGCCTTTCTTGCAAAGGACGGGGACCGGTTGATTTGGCTAAATTGAGAAAATACCAAAACCAGCCTTCAGTCGTAGCAAGCATCGCACTCGCCCACTTGTTTTTCCAAGCCCAAGGATTACCGCCGCCCCGCTCTTACAACCCATTCCCTGCTTACGAACCCGTTGTAGGGGGAGACTCTGTTGCTATCCAAGCATATGCAGAATCTTGTCCGTGAACACGTCAAAAATCTGAATTCCCTGTTTGCAACGCATCGTCAACTCTTTCTCCCGATTTCCCGCACCTGTTTCAATTGGCCGATGCGAATTTCATTACGAAAACTATTCGGCGTCAGCGGCTGGCAGCTCCCCCGGGTGGTAAGGACTATGGAGTGCCTTCCGTTATTTTACAGATGTTCGCTTCGGTAGAAAAAGTCTTAGATGTTCCGGCCGGTTGTTTTTATCCCCGTCCTAAAGTAGAATCATCAGTAATAAAAGGATTTTTTCTGGAAAGACCTTTAGTGGAACTTGCTAATGAAGAGTTCTTTATTAGATTGGTCAGAGATGCCTTTGCCCAACGCCGAAAAATGCTGATTAATAATTTGAAGAAATCAAAATTGTTGGAAGGAGTTTCAGAATCGTTTTTAAAAGAAGCGCTAAAATTGGCTGGAATCGATGGTCAGCGAAGAGGCGAGACTCTTTCCGTTGAAGAATTTGGACTTCTGAGTAATATCTTGTACCGTCAATCCCGCGAGACGCTGTAATAACTCGCGGGAGGTCGCGATATTCAGGGAGCCCCCGGCTTCTGCCGGAGGGCACTCCACGAACAAATTCATCCACACTTGATCTTAAAAATCAGTTGACTAACAAGAGTCGAAATATTAATGATCTCCTCATATTAATCGATTGGATAAAAATGAAAAATAAATATTTGTATATTCAAACATTTGGTTGTCAAATGAATGTTCATGATTCGGAACAGATGGCGGCTTTCCTATCCGATAGCGGTTATAAATTGACCGGCAATATCAAGCTGGCTGATTTAATCCTACTCAACACTTGCTCCATCAGGGAGAAAGCGGAGTACAAAGTCTACAGTAAACTGGGAAGGATCAGCAAACTAAAAGAACAAAATCCGGAATTGATTATTGGTGTGGGCGGTTGTCTGGCACAGCAACTAGGAACAAAATTTCATAAAAAAGTTGGGCATCTGGATTTTGTTTTCGGCACGCACAACATTCATCGTTTGCCTCAACTGGTTGCTTCTGTCAGGAGGAAAAGGGGGAAAATTACTGAGGTTGATTTTCATAAGTCGTTAAATTCCATCGGTGTTTTTGCTCCGCCGCAAGGTGGCGCAATCAGCGCTTTTGTTACGATCATGCAGGGATGCAATAATTTCTGCGCATACTGCGTGGTTCCTTACCTGCGCGGACCGGAGATGAGCAGGCCACCTGAGGATATAATTGAAGAGATCAAAAAACTTGCTGATTGTGGCGTCAGAGAAGTTACTCTTTTAGGACAAAATGTAAATTCCTATGGAAAAATGTTAGGCAATGGATTGAATTTCACGGCTTTGATTAAAAAAATAGGCAAAATTCCCGGCATCAAACGAATCAGATTTACTACATCACATCCCCGTGACCTCTTTGTCGAATTGATAAACTGCTTTGCCGAAGAAGAAAAATTATGCGAGCATATTCATCTTCCGGTGCAGTCAGGATCAAACCGGATATTAGCATTGATGAACAGAGGCTATACGGTGGAAGAATACATGCAAAAAGTTGATCATTTACGTAAAATAAGGCCCCTGATTAGCATTACCTCGGACATTATTGTTGGATTTCCTGGTGAAACACAAAATGATTATCAAGAAACCATTGACATGATGGAAAAAATCAGGTTTGATTCAATTTTTTCATTTAAGTATTCTGAAAGAAAAGGGACTGCGGCGCAAAAGTTAGAGGGAAAAGTTGAAGAATGTGAAAAGTTGAGGCGGCTCGAACAACTTCAGATGCTGCAGGATCAACATACACTGGAAAAAAACACGGCTATGGAAAGTAGCAAACAGGAATTATTAGTTGAAGGGAAAAGCAAAAACTCTGAAGACGATTTAATGGGACGAACCAGTTCCTGGAAAATTGTTAATTTTAAAGGTGAGTTGGAATTAATCGGCAAACTGGTGGATGTGAAAATATCAAAAGCTTATTTACATTCGTTAAGAGGAAAATTGATTAAGGAGGTTGGTAATGTTAATTGAAATGAAAGTTTCGGGATTGACCATCGATCCTATTACCAATACGCCCATCGTGATATTGAAAGATATGCAGGAGAATAAAGCTATTCCGATCTGGATAGGTTTGTTTGAAGCCAGCGCTATTGCTACGGAACTGGAAAAAATTGTTTTCCCCCGGCCCATGACTCATGATTTGTTTAACGAATTATTGAAATCTTTAAACGTGACGGTAAATAGAATTGAGATTGCGGATATACGGAGCAACACTTTTTTTGCTAACATTTATTTAAGCAGGGAAGGGCAGAATTTTACGATTGATGCTCGTCCCAGTGATGCTATTGCTATAGCGTTGCGCGCACATGCGCCAATATTTGTCGATGAAGAGGTTATTGAAAAATCACGTAATGTTGATTTTGGGATTAAACTAAGTGATCTGGATAAATTAAAAGAAGATAAGATCAAAGAATTTTTAGAAAATCTTTCGGCGGAAGATTTCGGTAAGTATAAGATGTAATGAGACTCGCTGAAAACGAACGAAGTGAAGATTGAAGCGTTAGTCGAATTATTCCCGAAGCGGAATGGGATTTGAGTCCCAAGTTTCAGAAGTGAAGCGCGCTGAAACTTGTTGGACGAATTATCCCACGTGCGAAGTACCCTAAAGGGCATCTACGACTAAGTAGGACTATTGCTATGTCAGATAACTAACTGATATAAATATTATGGGAAACATCATTCAAGATTTTCAAATTTATTTGGAAGTGGAAAGAAATGTTTCTGCGCATACGCGAATAGCTTATATTGCTGATATTCAGGAATTCACCCGCTTCCTGCATAATAACAATTTTATAAAAAGCCAGAATGAAATAATTAACGTGGAGACGGAAAATATTCGGGAATACTTAAGCTACCTATATCGCCAAAAGGTAAAAAAAGTTACGGTTAATCGCAAGGTGTCGTCACTGAGAGCTTTCTATAAATATGTATTGCGTACCGGTAAAATTAAAAATAATCCGGCAGAAATGATCCAAACATTGAAAACGGAAAAATACATGCCTACTTTTCTTTCTGTAGA
>CAVQCU010000230.1:0-4106 GCA_963710995.1 uncultured delta proteobacterium | reverse complement strand
GTGCCGTGAGCGTTGATGTAATCGATATCTTCTGGATTTAAACCGGCATCTTTTATTGCAATCCGCATACTGCGGGCGGCGCCTTCATGTCCAGGCGGCGGGGCAGCCATGTGAAAAGCGTCGGATGTGCACCCATAACCGGCAAGTTCCGCATAAATATGCGCGCCTCTTGTCAGGGCAAAAGATAATTCTTCCAGAATAACTATACCGCAACCCTCCCCGATGACAAAACCATCACGGTCTTTATCAAACGGTCGGCTGGCTTTCTGCGGATCATCGTTTCGCACCGATAGCGCTCGCATGGCGCCAAAGCCACTTACAGCTAATAGTGTAACTGCCGCTTCGACACCGCCTGTAATCATTACATCGGCATCTCCATAGACAATGGTCTTATAAGCATCGCCTATTGCCGATGTTCCCGCAGCGCAAGCGGTAACAGCACAATTTATGGGACCCTTGGCTCCAAATCGAATAGAGACGTGACCGGAAGCTAAATTGGCAAGAATTGCCGGGATAGTGAATGGAGAAACTTTGCGGGGATTCGCTCCTAATAAGTTTCTTAGTTCGCATTCCAATGTTGATAAGCCGCCAATAGCAGAACCGATTATTACACCGGCACGCTCAGAAAATTCCGGACTGATCGTCAATTTCGCGTCAGTCATAGCCATTTCTGAAGCCGCAAGAGCATAAATGATAAAGTCATCGTAGCGGCGTATTTCTTGCTTATTTACAAATTGCTGCGGGTCGAAATTCTTTATTTCCCCAGCAATTCTGGATTTAAACGGAGCGCAATCAAATTTGGTAATGGGGCCGATACCGGATTTACCCGCAATTGCGCCTTCCCATGATTGGTGAACTGAATTTCCCAAGGGAGTCAATGCCCCAAGACCTGTTACAACAACACGCCTTTTCATTGGCTAAAATCCTGCACGATAAACTAATTGATGCCTTTTTGCTTAAGAAAATTAATTACGTCTTTAATTGTACTAATTTTTTCCAGCTCTTCGTCAGCTATCTCTACGCCAAAAGCCTCTTCCATCTCCATGAGGAGCTCAACAATATCTAAAGAGTCCGCTCCTAAATCATCAATAAAAGAAGCTTCCAAAACGCACTCTTCTCTGGTTACATCCAGTTGTTCCATAACAAGTTTAATGACTTTCTCTTCTAATGTCATGCACAATCCTCCTCCTGTCTATATATTGCCCTAAAAATTGAACCAA
The DNA here is from genome assembly GCA_963710995.1 of uncultured delta proteobacterium. GTDB lineage: Bacteria > Desulfobacterota > Syntrophia > Syntrophales > Smithellaceae > Smithella. Next base: position 2,886 of record CAVQCU010000230.1, on the reverse strand, counting down.
ATCTTATTCCTTTTACATTTTTTTTAAAAATAATTCCTTATTTTTTTCATTGTTTCTACGCCTACAATAACATCTTCCCACTGTTTGCCATCATTTCACAGACAAAACAATTTGATTTAGCAAAAGATCGCAAACATTTTCTTTAGTATAAAAAATGTCCGGATCACAGTTGGGAATAACCGTCGCGGCCTAAAACATATCTTCTAAATACTAGGCATTCTTTTCTGTCTTTTTGTAGTCCCTGCCCTTATAGGTTTCACATGTCGGGCAAACGCGATGAGGCAATTTCGGCTCATTGCATTGCGGGCATAAAGACAATGAAGGTGACGTTAAGAAATCGTTCGCCCTTCTCTGGTTACGTCTGGTTTTGGAATGTCTCTTTACCGGATTTGGCATAAATTATCCTTCTTTAATGATTAATTTTTTACTCTAAAATTTTTTAATACTGTCATACGATCGTCAACAAAATTTAAATGACAATTGCAGGAAGAAGTATTCAAATTAGTGCCGCAGTGCGGGCATAAACCTTTACATTTTTCACTGCAAAGCACCTTAATCGGTATTTGCAAAATTATCTGTTCACAGATAATAGGCGCGAGGTCAATAAAATCGCCTTGATAATAGCTTATTTCCAGTTCTTCCGGCGTCAGCTCTAAATCTTCCCTGCTTTCCGCTTTCGCAGGAATTAACGTATAAGCGAAATCACTGCCAATAGGCAGGCTTGCGTACTCCAAGCAGCGGCTGCAATAAATATCAATAAGTGCAGAAAAGGCACCTTTAATAAAAATAGTGCCTGAAATTTTTGTTATCAGACAATTTACATCAACGTGGCGCAGAGTAAAATCAAGACTATCGCTATCTTTAAAGCATCCCTTAAACCAGGCACCATCTTCGGAAAAAACGAAATTCTGCCCTTCCTCGGGAATAAGAACTACGTTAATTTTCAAAGAATTAGACATCGAAAGCATACTGCCTTATAAAAAATTTGCCAAAATTATTAATCTGATAAGTAAATTATAATTTTCCCCCATTGTCAAGTATAATTTGCTAACCGAAAAGATTAAGGGACTTGACAAAAAGCTAATCTCAACCCTATAAAGCTACAAAAAATAATGGAAAAAATAATGGAAAAAATTAGAACCCGCTTTGCGCCTTCACCAACCGGTTTTTTGCACATTGGCGGAGCGCGAACTGCTCTTTTTAACTGGCTTTATACCCGCCATCACGGCGGTGAATTTGTTTTGAGAATTGAAGACACCGATCAGCAGCGTTCGACTGATGAATCAACAAAGGCGATACTCGATGCCATGACTTGGCTGGGCCTGAACTGGGATGAAGGGCCATACTTTCAGGCACAGCGTGTCGATCTGCACCGCGAGATGGTGCAAAAACTCATCGAAGAGGGCAAGGCCTACTATCTGTACTTGTACGTCCGAAGAACTGGAAACCAAAAGAAAAGCAGCCCTTGCTCGCCGGGAAAAAACCCAAATATGACGGTACCTGCCGCGACAAGAATTTAAAGAAATCGCCCGGCAGTGTTGTCCGCTTTCGCGGCGCGCAAACGGGCATGACAATTGTGGAAGATCTCATTAAAGGAAATATCAGCTTTAATAATGATGAGTTGGATGACCTGATCATTGAGCGCGGCGATGGGTATCCGACCTATAACTTTGCCGTCGTCATCGATGACGCACTTATGAACATCACGCATGTAATCCGCGGTGATGACCATGTCAACAATACACCCCGCCAGATTTTGATGTATCAGGCACTGGGTTTCGATGTGCCCAAATTCGCCCATGTCCCGATGATTCTCGGGATCGGATAAGGCACGTCTGAGCAAGCGTCACGGGGCCACCTCTGTCATGGCCTATAAAGAGATGGGTTACCTGCCGGAAGCGCTCGTCAATTATCTGGTGCGCTTGGGCTGGTCGCATGGAGACCAGGAAATTTTTTCGCAAAAAGAACTAATTGAGCACTTTGATTTTTCCGCCGTAGGCAAATCGCCCGCTGTTTTCAATCCCGAAAAATTGCTCTGGCTCAATGCGCACTATATAAAGGAAGCAAACCCTGAGCGGTTAATGGAAGAAATGAAATCCCTGTGGCCTGCCGGCACCAATACAGGCGATGCCGCTTTCACTCAAAAAGTGATTGCTGACTTACAGCCGCGCGTCAAAACGCTGGTGGAACTGGCCGAGGCGGCAGATTTCTATTTTGCCGATCAGGTTCAATATGAAGAACAGGCCGCCCAGAAATTTCTGGTCCCCGATAGTTTGCGCCCATTTAAAGGCGATGGCCGCCGCAATTCCAACAGTGCAAAATTTCAGTAAAGAAGGCCTCGAAGAATTCCTCAAGGCTTTCACGCAGGAGCGAGACATCAAGTTTAAAGTGATCGCTCAGCCGCTAAGAGTAGCGCTGACCGGAAAAACAGTCAGCCCCGGTATTGATGAAATCATGGTCACTCTGGGCAAGGATAGGGTCTTGCAAAGAATTAACGCCGCGGTTGCCTATATTGAAACTCAGAAAAAATAGGGCTGTTCGGGGCAGGGGGTTGTTGAAAAATGCTCATCTGCTGTGTTGCGCTGCAAACCGCACCGCTCAATGTATATTCATACGTGTGACCTTTAGGTTATACGCCTCGCGGTTCGGTTTTTTGCGCGCTTTGCATCTGAACATTCGGCGTGCCCCTTAGGGTATTTGAACAGCCCCAAAACATGGGATTTCTCAACGACCCCGCAATTGCGGTGTTTTAAAACCTGCGTCACTTTCATCTTGACTTTTAAAGTCGAATTGAATAGATACTCACCCTCAACTTTCCACACTGTTGGGGGATCGTCTGGCGGTAGGAATCAGGGCTCTGATACCCTGCTACCCAAGTTCGAATCA
>CAVQCU010000229.1:0-11069 GCA_963710995.1 uncultured delta proteobacterium | reverse complement strand
CAATGCCTAGTTTTTCGAGCTGCCGGGCGAGAATCAATTTTTCTTCCGTGTTCATACTGCAACCCGGTGATTGTTCGCCATCTCTTAATGTTGTATCGAAAATATAAACGCGATTTTTATCCTTTTTCATTTTACCCTCCTCTCAATGAGACTCAAAGATTACAAGTATAGCGCGGTAATATTTGTTAGTCGAATTGATCCCGTGGCCAGAGGCCATCGGGAAATGTACATTAATTTTTTATTTCACCCAGATATTACTGCACTGCGCTCGTAATATCTGAGTTTCATTAAATTGGATCCTCACAAAAAAAGGCCGTGGGTTTTTTCGCCCACGGCCTTTTAGGTAATCAGTTATTTTTATAGTGCTAGCGATGACCTAAAAACGATGGGCAGGTGGCCTTAAGTAAAAGGCGCAACAGGGAGAGGCCCAGAAGCAGGGGCAGAGTGTTGATTGCTAAATTCTGATTTCTCGCTATGTCCGACATCATTTTCATATAGCCTTCATTTAATAAGTTGTGACAGCATAGTGTAAAAATTAATTATTGTCAAAATTTTTTTTCGATTCGGCAATTGTAATGAAACTCAAGTTTTAGGAGCATAGTGAACTGAAACTTGTAAGTTGAATTAGTGAGACCCAATTTTCAGAAGCGAAGCGAACTGAAACTTGTTGGACGAACTATCCTGTATGCGAAGCATACAGTGGTATTCCTATAGCGCAGCGTATCGGGCTTCACCGGTATACCCTTGAAAAGAGAGGATGAACAATGATTTAGAACCACTTAACAAGGCAAATAATCGGATCGCTTATGCTCTCGGTGAATTTGCCGTTAGGCCATAACAAAAAAATATCTTTCATAATTGAAGTATGGGAAAAAAGCTTTCAGCGCATTCATGCAGTCTATCAAGATTTCATGCCTATCTATAAGATTTTTTAAAAATTTACTTGACAAAAACATCTATAAAAATTAGATTCCACAATTCGCTTAGGGGCGTAGTTGTGTTTTTTTGTGCTTTAAAAGCATAAATTACTGATATTAAAAGATAATTGAGGTGGGATTTGCTGGTGTAGCTCAATCGGTAGAGCAGCTGATTTGTAATCAGCAGGTTGCGGGTTCAAGTCCCATCACCAGCTCCAGTTTAATTATATATAAGCTGGTGGGGTTCCCGAGTGGCCAAAGGGAGCAGACTGTAAATCTGCCGGCGTAGCCTACGGAGGTTCAAATCCTCCCCCCACCACCAGGGATTTTTGAAGTTTAAATAGGCGGGAGTAGCTCAGGGGCTAGAGCGTCAGCCTTCCAAGCTGAGGGTCGCGGGTTCGAATCCCGTTTCCCGCTCCAAGTATTTTTAAAAAAGGGCAAAAAGAAACATATTAAAAGATTATGCCCACGTAGCTCAGTTGGTAGAGCACATCCTTGGTAAGGATGAGGTCACCAGTTCAATCCTGGTCGTGGGCTCCAGTTAAGGAGTGTTATGCGGAATAATATTATTTTGGCTTGTACGGAGTGCAAGCAGAGAAATTATACAACGACAAAAAACAAACGGACCATGCAAAACCGCTTGGAAATGAAAAAATACTGCAAATTTTGCCGAGGGCATAAACTGCACAGAGAAACCAAGTAGTTAGTATTGGTATAGGCCAGTAGCTCTAATGGATAGAGCGCCGGACTCCAAATCCGGATGCTGGGGGTTCAAGTCCCTCCTGGCCTGCCATTTTTTCCGTTATTAAGGATTTTAAAGTATGGAAAAAGTAAAAGAAGTAGTGCAAAAGATAATCCAGTTTATCAAAGAAGCTAAGGTGGAGTTGAAGAAAGTTACCTGGCCGACTCCGAAGCAGACGTTGGCTTCGACGGCGGTTGTAATAATTATTGTTTTTATCGTAGCAATTTACTTGGGTATAGTTGATTTTGTTCTCGCTAAATTGGTCAAATTTGTATTAGGTTAGCAAAATGGCTTTTAAATGGTACGTTGTTCATACCTATTCCGGGTATGAGAACAAAGTAAAAATGAGTCTTCAGGAAAGAATTGAGATAACAGGCTCTCAGGCTTATTTTTCTGACATTCTTATTCCTGAGGAAGATGTTGTGGAATTGATTTCAGGGGAAAAGAAAAATTCCAAACGTAAGTTTTTTCCCGGATATATTCTTGTCCGAATGGAGATGAATGACGATGCCTGGCATATTGTAAAAGACACTCCGAAAGTTACCGGTTTCATTGGCACTAAAGACAAACCTTCGCCCATACCGGATAAAGATGTGGAAAATTTAAAGTTCAGAATTGATGAAGGAACTTTAAAGCCCAAGCCTAAGTTCAAATTCGATGTTGGCGATCATGTAAAAATTATCGATGGACCGTTTACCAATTTTGATGGAGTTATTGACGAATTAAAACCGGAAAAAAGTAAATTGAGAGTTATTGTAAGTATTTTTGGCCGACCGACACCGGTGGAATTAGATTTTATTCAGGTAACGCAGGGTTAAGGTATCTAAGAGGCAGACTAGCGAAGTTTTAAAAATATTTAGATCAGGGTGATCAACATGGCAAAAAAAATTATTGCGAGTATAAAATTGCAAATAAAAGCTGGTAAGGCGACGCCCTCACCTCCTATCGGTCCTGCATTAGGACAGCATGGCGTTAATATTATGGAATTTTGCAAAGCGTATAATGCTATGACGCAAAATCAGGAAGGAATGATTATTCCTGTCGTGATTACCGTTTATGCGGATAGGTCATTTACATTTATAACCAAAACACCTCCGGTGTCTGTGCTGCTTAAGCAAGCGGCCAAAATTGCTAAAGGAGCCAGCGATCCGAAGAGAGAAAAAGTTGGAATAGTTACGGCCGGACAAGTGAAAGAAATTGCCGAATTAAAGTATAAAGATTTGAATGCCGTGAATATTGAAGGCGCGATAAAGACAATTGCCGGTACCGCAAGGTCAATGGGAATTGAAATTACAGGTTAATAAATACGAGGTTTTATCATGTTAAAAAGAGGCAAACGTATGTTGGCAGCAAAAGCGAAAGTTGAACCAAACAAACGATACTCGCTTAAAGAGGCTACGGAAATTGTTGTATCGACGGCTGGCACCAAATTTGATGAAACTGTGGATGCTGCCATTCGTTTAGGTGTTAATCCTGCCCATGCCGATCAAATGGTCCGGGGCAGCGTGGTTTTGCCTAACGGCTTGGGAAAAACGGTGCGTATTTTAGTATTTGCCAAAGGTGAAAAGGAAAAAGAAGCTCTGGAAGCCGGTGCGGATTTAGTCGGTAATGATGATGTTATTGAAAAAATTAAAGGCGGCTGGATGGAGTTTGATCGTGTCATAGCCACGCCGGATATGATGGGTTCCGTGGGAAAGATTGGTAAGATTTTAGGCCCACGCGGTTTAATGCCCAATCCCAAGGTAGGAACAGTGACTTTTGAAGTTGCCAACGCGGTGAAGGAACTTAAAGCGGGTAAAGTTGAATTCCGTGTAGAAAAAGCGGGAATCGTGCACTCTCCTGTGGGGAAAGTGTCTTTCGGTGCCGAAAAATTAAGTGAAAATGTTAGCGCTTTGTTGGAAACAATTATTAAGTTAAAACCGGCATCCAGTAAGGGAATTTATATTAAAAGTATTTCTCTTTCCAGCACAATGGGTGTAGGCGTGAGAATTGATCCTCTAGAGATTAAAGCTGCTTAATAGAAAAAAATTGAGCGTTTTATAATAAGAAGGTCGAAGACAGCAGGTACAGAAGTTTAAACGTAGGGAGGCCTGCCGAGACTCGTAGAATAAAAATAGTTGCTTTGTTTTTTGTAAAGGTAAACAATTTTTGGAAAACGGGAATCGGAGTTAAGCAAGGTTATCGTTTTCTTGTTCTGTATGTGGCTAGATTCTCCGGCCTCAGGAAAATAAAATAATTTTGAAAGGAGGCTGACAGATTGGATCGGAGAACGAAAGAGCAAATTGTATCCGAACTGCAAAAGAAACTTAAAGAGGCCAAGCTAGGCGTTTTGACCAGTTTTAGCGGGATGAATGTCGAGAAAATGGAAACTTTAAGAAATGCGTTGCGCAAGTCCAATGCTGAATGGAAGGTTGTAAAAAACACTCTTTTGAGGATCGCCTCAAAAGAAACCGATTTCAGTATTCTTGCCGATCATTTCAAATGGCCTGTTGCCGTTGTTTTAGGCTATAAAGACCCAGTAGGACCGACTAAGATTCTCGTTGATTTTGCCAAGAAAAATCCGGAATTGGAAATCAAAGTTGGAATGCTGGATAGCAAGCTTTTGACTAAGAGTGATCTTAATATTTTGGCAGAATTACCCAGCAAAGAGGTTCTTTTAGGCAGATTAGTTTCGGTAATGGCAGCGGTGCCGACATCGTTCGTTACCGTTTTAAGTGGCGTTCCAAGAAGCTTTGTGCAAGTGCTCAATGCCTATTGTGATAAGAAAAAACTTTAAATTAATAAAACATACAGAGAGGGATAGAAAAATGTCAGGAATTACTAAAGACGACGTAGTCAAATTTATTGAAGGAATGACGGTATTGGAGCTTTCTGCTCTGGTGAAAGAATTGGAAGAAAAATTCGGCGTTTCCGCCGCCGCTCCCATGATGGCCGCTGTTGCTGTTGGTGGTGCCGCTCCTGCCGCTGCCGCTGAAGAGCAGACTGAATTCAACGCCATCTTGACCGGATTCGGCGCGGAAAAAATTCAGGTAATTAAGGTTGTTCGTGCTATCACCAACTTGGGACTTAAAGAAGCAAAAGATTTGGTGGAAGGTGTGCCCAAACCTATTAAAGAAGGCGTTTCCAAAGATGAAGCTGCCGATATTAAGAAGAAAATTGAAGCAGTCGGCGGAACCGTCGAGATTAAATAACATAATCTCCAATATATCATTTTATTAAGGATGCTATGGGTGACTTTAGAAAATATTTTGGTCAGATAAAAAAAATACTGGATATTCCCAATTTAATTGAGATTCAGACGCAATCTTATGAAAAATTCCTCCAGAAGGGATTTGCGCCGGCAAAGCGGGGTAATCTTGGTTTGCAGGGTGCTTTTAAGAGTGTTTTTCCCATTTCTGATTTTAGCGGGAAATGTTCTCTGGAGTTTGTCAGTTATAAGCTTGGTGATATCCGGTATGATGTGAAGGAGTGTGTTCAAAAAGGCATGACCTATGCGGCTCCTTTGAAAATTGTTGTCAGGCTGGTGGTTTTTGACGTCGATCGCCTTGCTGACGGCAAAATCAACAGGGAAGCAGCCGAAACAAAGCAGATTCGCGATATTAAAGAGCAGGAAGTTTACTTTGGCGAAATCCCGCTGATGACTGAAAATGGCACTTTTATCATAAACGGAACGGAGCGGGTTATTGTTAATCAACTCCACCGTTCGCCCGGCATCTTTTTTGATCACGATAAAGGTAAAATCGTCGCCAGCGGCAAATTAATTTATTCAGCGCGAATTATTCCCATCAGAGGTTCCTGGCTGGACTTGGAATTTGATTCTAAAGACATCATCTATGTCCGGATCGACCGACGCAGAAAAATGCCTGTCACTATTTTATTGAAGGCGCTGGGTAATGCGACAGATTTTATTTTAAATTATTTTTACAGCATTGATAAAGTTATCATTGAAGGTAAAAAGATTTATTTCGCCGTTGACGATGCTCTCGCCGGTCAAAAAGCACCCGAAGACATCAAAGATCCTAAAAGCGCTGAAGTGATTGTTAAAAAAGGACGTAAGCTGACTAAGCCTCTTTTGAAGAAAATAATGGATGCCGGTATTAAGCGTGTTGCAATCGATGAAACTGACCTTGCCGGTAAGATTCCTTCTTCGGACATTCTTGATCCGAAAACAGGAGAAATTATTTTCCACTGTAACGAGGAATTGCCGATAAACTGTCTGGAAATAGCCCGGGAAAAAGGGATCAAAGAATTAAATCTTATCCATCTTGATGAAGATATGGATAATGCTTCCATTCGGGATACTTTGTTAATGGATCGCATTGATACCTCCGAGGACGCGATAATGGAAATATATCGGCGGTTGCGTCCCAGCAATCCTCCCACTCCGGAGACGGCAGCGAAATTTTTCAAAAGCCTCTTCTTTGAACCGGAGACTTATGATTTATCGAATGTCGGTCGCGCCAAGATGAATTACAAATTACATCTGAATGTATCGACTGATCTGACTGTATTGCGTAATGAAGATATTTTATCTGCGGTTAAATATTTGATCGATTTGAAAAATGGTGTTGGGGATTGCAGTGTCGATGACATTGACCATTTAGGAAACCGCAGGGTGCGATCTGTTGGTGAGCTTATTGAAAACCAGTACCGTATTGGTTTGGTGCGCATGGAACGGGCGATCAAAGAAAAAATGAGTTTGCAGGATATCGAAACAATGATGCCGCATGACCTGATTAACGCTAAACCCGTTTCTGCAGTTGTCAATGAATTTTTTAATTCCAGCCAGCTTTCTCAGTTTATGGATCAGACTAATCCCCTTTCTGAAATTACGCACAAGAGACGCTTGTCCGCATTAGGGCCTGGCGGTTTGACGCGGGAAAGAGCCGGATTTGAAGTCCGGGATGTCCATCCCACTCATTACGGTCGTATTTGTCCGATAGAGACGCCGGAAGGACCTAATATCGGTTTGATCGTTTCTCTGAGTACTTATGCCAGAGTTAACGAATTTGGCTTTATTGAAACACCTTATAGGATAGTAGAAAATGGCCATGTGTTAGATAAAGTCCGTTTTATAACAGCGATTGAAGAAGAAAACCAAAATGTAGCGTCGGCAGACCGTCCCCTGAATAAACATGACAAATTTGTTGAAGAATTGATATCTGTCAGAAAAGGCGGCGATTTTGTTTCAGTTGTGCCGGAAGAAATTAAAATGATGGACGTTTCTCCGACCCAGCTCGTCAGTGTAGCGGCGGCATTAATTCCGTTTTTGGAACATGATGATGCCAATCGTGCGCTAATGGGATCAAACATGCAGAGACAATCTGTTCCTCTGATGTGTCCGGAAGTACCTGTAGTAGGGACAGGCATAGAATCGGTTGTTGCCCGTGATTCCGGGGCTGTTCTTTGCCAAAAGGCCAGGAGTTGTGGAAAGTGTTGATGCCTCGCGGATTGTTGTCCGGGCTGACCATCCCGAAGAAGATGGAATTGATACTGGCGTGGATATTTATACTTTAGCTAAATATCAACGGTCCAATCAGGATACCTGTTTTAATCAAAAACCCATAGTCGATGTTGGTGACCATGTCCATAAAAAAGATATATTGGCTGATGGGCCGGCAATTGATAATGGCGAATTGGCGCTGGGGAGAAATGTTATGGTTGCCTTCATGTCTTGGGGTGGTTACAACTACGAAGATTCTATTTTGGTCAGCGAAAGAATAGTTAAAGAAGACATTTTTACATCGATTCACATCGAAGAATTTGAAACCATGTCCCGTGATACAAAATTGGGCAAAGAAGAAATTACAAGTGACATTCCCAATGTTGGCGAGGAAGCGCTGAAGAAATTTAGATGAAAGCGGTATTATTTGCATTGGCGTTTCGGTTAAGCCGGGTGATATTCTTGTCGGCAAGATCACTCCTAAAGGAGAAACCCAGTTCTCTGCCGAGGAAAAACTGTTGCGGGCAATATTTGGAGAAAAGGCCAGCGATGTGCGCGATACTTCTTTGCGAGTTCCTCCGGGGGTTGAAGGCACGGTTATTGACGCAAAAATATTTACCCGGAAGGGTGCAGATAGAGACTTGCGTTCGCAGGCTATCGAAAGTGATGCCATTGAACAGTTAACCAAAGACAGGACGATGAAATTCGGATCCTTACTGAAACGATCAAGAAAGATATCACTAAACTAATTGTCGGAAAAACTGCGGCAACCAAAATAGTGGATGCCAAAAAGAAAACTCTTCTAAAAAAAGGCGATAAGATCACGAAAGATATCTGGGCGGATATCCCTTCTACTGCTGGAAAGATATAACTATTGCCGAAACTGACGGCTCCGAAGAAAAGATAAATAACTTATTTCTTCTCTGGAAAGAAAAATCGATTTTGTCCGGGCTCATTTTGAGGAAAAATTGGAGAAAATTAAAGCCAGCGATGAGCTTCCCCCTGGTGTAATTAAAATGGTTAAAGTTTATATTGCCATTAAGAGAAAACTTTCCGTGGGTGATAAAATGGCCGGAAGGCACGGCAATAAAGGTGTGTTATCGCGAATTTTGCCGGAAGAAGATATGCCTTATTTCGCCGACGGCTCTACGGTTGATATTGTTCTGAATCCCTTGGGCGTTCCTTCGCGAATGAATGTCGGGCAAATCCTGGAAACTCATTTGGGCTGGGCGGCAAAATCGATAGGTGAAGGTTTAAACGAACTTTGGAGCAAGAACTCAAACTTAAATGAAACCAAAAATGAATTGAAAAAGACATATTCATCACCTGATTTCGATAAGTTTGTTGATGAAGCTTCCGCCGAAGATATCAAACGTTTTGTGGGTCGTTTGAAAAAAGGCATGCTCGTGGCAAGTCCTGTTTTTGACGGCTGTCCTGAAAATAAGATCAGGGAATTGTTGAATAATGCCGGTTTACCGGAAACAGGCCAAGCGGTTCTTTTTGATGGCAGAACAGGTTTGCCTTTTGATCAGGAAGTTACAGTGGGCATAATTTATATGCTGAAGCTGCACCATTTGGTTGATAATAAAATTCATGCACGTTCAATAGGTCCATATTCACTGGTGACCCAGCAGCCATTGGGCGGCAAAGCACAGTTCGGCGGACAGCGATTGGGAGAAATGGAAGTTTGGGCAATGGAAGCTTACGGTGCCTCTTATACATTGCAGGAATTCCTCACAGTTAAGTCCGATGATGTAGCCGGCCGAACGAGAATTTACGAATCAATTGTCAAAGGTGAACATACATTTGAGCCGGGACTGCCGGAATCCTTTAACGTTTTGGTTAAAGAACTACAAAGTCTCGGATTAGACGTGGAATTAGTTGAGGAAGAATAATTTCTGGTATTTTAAGGATACTGAGATGGCAGGGAGAAGCTTCATAAAAGCGAGTACCACATGCTGATGAAGCTCAACATGGTGAAAGCAACTCAAAAATTTCACTTAAGTTTTTAATAGTACAGAGAACATCAGTGTCACACGTATTTAGATTATTTTGAAAAACCAAAAAATCCGATCAGATTCAATGCAATGAAAATTTCCATAGCTTCGCCGGACAGAATTCTTTCATGGTCGCATGGCGAAGTAAAGAAACCGGAAACCATACGAACTACCGGACATTTAAACCGGAAAGAGATGGACTTTTCTGTGCAAAGATTTTTGGACCGGTTAAAGACTACGAATGCCTTTGCGGGCGTTATAAAAGGATGAAGCACCGGGGAGTGGTTTGCGAGAAGTGCGGCCCAGAGGTTATCCGATCGAAAGTTCGCCGGGAAAGAATGGGACACATTACTCTGGCAAGTACGCATGAAGCTTACATCTGGTTTTTGAAGAGCCTTCCCAGCCGTCTATCGGGAATGACGTTATGGATTTAACTTTAAAGGAACTGAAAAAGATTCTTTATTTTGAATCATGGATAGTTCTCGATCCCAAAGACACTTCCTTAAAGAAACAGGAATTGCTCACGGACGAAGAATACAGCGAAGCCAGAGACCAGTTCGGCAAAAATGGTTTTGTTGCCGGAATTGGCGCTGAAGCGATCAGACAGTTGCTGGAAGAAATGGATTTGGAAAAGCTCTACGAAGAATTGCGCGCGGAAATTGTTAACCGCCGTTTCCGATACCAAGAAAAAGAAACTGGTTAAAAGATTGAAGGTAGTGGAAGCTCTGCGCAAGTCAGGGAATAGACCGGAATGGATGATTTTAACAGTTCTGCCCGTGATTCCGCCTGATTTGCGGCCATTAGTTCCTCTGGATGGCGGTCGTTTTGCCACATCTGATCTTAATGATTTATATAGGCGGGTTATCAATAGAAATAATCGCTTGAAGCGTTTGCAGGAATTAAACGCGCCGGAAATAATTATCCGCAATGAAAAACGTATGTTACAAGAAGCGGTCGATGTTTTGTTTGATAACGGCCGTCGTGGCCGAGCTATCACCGGGACCAATAAAAGGCCGCTTCGATCTCTTATCGGATATGCTGAAGGGTAAACAGGGTCGTTTTCGCCAGAACTTACTGGGGAAAAGAGTTGACTATTCAGGGCGTTCAGTTGTTACGGTCGGGCCTGATTTAAGGCTTCATCAGTGCGGTTTGCCCAAGAAAATGGCAATTGAACTTTTTAAACCTTTTATTTACAATCGTCTGCTAGAAAAAGGATATGTCACCACCGTAAAAAGTGCCAAGAAAATGGTGGAAAAGGAAACGGCCGAAGTTTGGGATGCACTGGATGAAGTTGTGCGTGAATATCCAGTTATTCTGAACCGGGCTCCAACCCTGCACCGTTTGGGTATGCAAGCTTTTGAGCCGGTGTTAATTGAAGGCAAGGCCATCCGGCTTCATCCGTTAGTTTGTACAGCTTTCAATGCGGACTTTGATGGCGACCAGATGGCTGTCCACATTCCGCTATCCATTGAGGCGCAAACAGAAGCCCGTGTCCTCATGATGTCCACCAACAATATTCTTTCTCCGGCAAATGGGAGCCCGATTATCATTCCCAGTCAGGATATTGTTTTGGGTATTTATTATCTGACAAGAGCGAAGAATGAAGTTAAAGGCGAAGGAATGGTTTTTGCGTCTCCCGACGAAGTGCGTTCGGCTATTGATGCAGGCGCAATTGATTTGCATGCACGTATTAAAGTACGCATTAATTCGGAGTTAAAAGACACCACGGCCGGAAGAATTATACTTTCAGAAATAGTTCCTCATGAAATTGATTTCGATATGGTCAATAAGTTAATGAATAAAAAGGAACTGACCAACTTAATCGACTATTGTTATCGTTTATGTGGCGACAAGACAACGATTCTTTTGGCCGACAGGCTCAAGGATCTGGGCTTTAAATATGCGACTATTTCCGGGCTTTCATTTGCTGTGGGCAATATGATTATTCCGGAAAATAAAAAACGTATTGT
>CAVQCU010000228.1:0-5441 GCA_963710995.1 uncultured delta proteobacterium | reverse complement strand
CGAAACAATACGTTTTTTATTTTCCGGAATAATCATATTGCCCACAGCAAATGAAAGCCCGGAAATAGTCGCATATTTAAAGCCCAGATCCTTGAGCCTGTCGGCCAAAAGAATCGTTGTCTTGTCGCCACATAAACGATAACAATAGTCGATTAAGTTGGTCAGTTCCTTTTTATTCATTAACTTATTGACCATATCGAAATCAATTTCATGAGGAACTATTTCTGAAAGTATAATTCTTCCGGCCGTGGTGTCTTTTAACTCCGAATTAATGCGTACTTTAATACGTGCATGCAAATCAATTGCGCCTGCATCAATAGCCGAACGCACTTCGTCGGGAGACGCAAAAACCATTCCTTCGCCTTTAACTTCATTCTTCGCTCTTGTCAGATAATAAATACCCAAAACAATATCCTGACTGGGAATGATAATCGGGCTCCCATTTGCCGGAGAAAGAATATTGTTGGTGGACATCATGAGGACACGGGCTTCTGTTTGCGCCTCAATGGATAGCGGAATGTGGACAGCCATCTGGTCGCCATCAAAGTCCGCATTGAAAGCTGTACAAACTAACGGATGAAGCCGGATGGCCTTGCCTTCAATTAACACCGGCTCAAAAGCTTGCATACCCAAACGGTGCAGGGTTGGAGCCCGGTTCAGAATAACTGGATATTCACGCACAACTTCATCCAGTGCATCCCAAACTTCGGCCGTTTCCTTTTCCACCATTTTCTTGGCACTTTTTACGGTGGTGACATATCCTTTTTCTAGCAGACGATTGTAAATAAAAGGTTTAAAAAGTTCAATTGCCATTTTCTTGGGCAAACCGCACTGATGAAGCCTTAAATCAGGCCCGACCGTAACAACTGAACGCCCTGAATAGTCAACTCTTTTCCCCAGTAAGTTCTGGCGAAAACGACCCTGTTTACCCTTCAGCATATCCGAAAGAGATCGAAGCGGCCTTTTATTGGTCCCGGTGATAGCTCGGCCACGACGGCCGTTATCAAACAAAACATCCACCGCTTCTTGTAACATACGTTTTTCATTGCGGATAATTATTTCCGGCGCGTTTAATTCCTGCAAACGCTTTAAGCGGTTATTCCTATTGATAACCCGCCTATATAAATCATTAAGATCAGATGTGGCAAAACGACCGCCATCCAGAGGAACTAATGGCCTCAAATCAGGCGGGATCACGGGCAGAACTGTTAAAATCATCCATTCCGGTCTATTCCCTGACTTGCGCAGAGCTTCCACTACCTTCAATCTTTTAACCAGTTTCTTTTTCTTGGTATCGGAAACGGCGGTTACAATCTCCGTGCGCAATTCTTCGTAGAGCTTTTCCAAATCCATTTCTTCCAGCAACTGTCTGATCGCTTCAGCGCCGATTCCCGCAACGAAACCGTTAGGACCATACTGTTCTCTGGCTTCATCGTATTCTTCATCCGTAAGCAGCTCTTTTTTCTTCAAAGGGGTGTTTTGGGGATCGAGTACGATCCAAGATTCAAAATAAAGAACCTTTTCCAGTTCCTTCAATGGCAAATCTACGGCATTGCCAATACGGCTCGGAAGACTCTTTAAAAACCAGATATGAGCCACGGGAGTCGCCAACGTGATATGTCCCATTCTTTCCCGGCGAACTTTGGATTGAATAACTTCTACACCGCACTTTTCGCAAACTACTCCACGATGTTTCATTCGCTTATAACGCCCGCAAAGGCATTCGTAATCCTTTACCGGCCCAAAAATCTTTGCGCAAAAAAGTCCATCTTTTTCCGGTTTAAATGTCCGATAGTTGATTGTTTCCGGTTTCTTTACTTCGCCACGAGACAACGAAATAATCTTCTCCGGCGAAGCAATAGAAATCCTCATTGCATTGAATCTGATCAGATTTTTTGGTTTTTCAAAATAACTGAAAACGTCTTCCACAGATTTTCTCCTGTACTATTAAAATCTTAAGTGAAATTTCTGAGTTACTTATGTTAAGCTACATTAAATTGGCTATCTTTGTCAGCTCAATTCGTCGGCTTCCTCAATCAAATCAACGTCTAATCCAAGCCCTTGGAGTTCTTTAACAAGCACGTTAAAGGATTCCGGCAGACCCGACTCAAATGTATGTTCACCTTTTACGATAGATTCGTAAATCCTTGTTCTTCCTGCTACGTCATCGGATTTGACCGTTAGAAATTCCTGCAAAGCATAAGCTGCACCATAAGCCTCCATCGCCCAGACTTCCATTTCGCCCAACCTCTGACCTCCGAATTGAGCTTTACCACCCAATGGCTGCTGAGTTACCAGCGAATAGGGACCAATAGAACGCGCATGAATTTTATTATCAACCAAATGGTGTAACTTCATCATGTAAATAATGCCCACTGTAACTTCCTGATCAAAGGGCTCGCCGGTTCTACCATCAAAAAGAATTGATTGTCCTGTTTCCGGCAAATTAGCTTTTTTTAACATCTCTCTAATTTGATTTTCAGGGCAACCATCAAAAACCGGGCTCGCTACAAGCATTCCTTTTTTCAAACGCCCCATAAATCTTTTGATCTCTTCAACAGAAGCTTGATCAATAAATTTGTCAAAATCCGGAGAAGAATAAGCTTTTTTCAATTCGTTTTTAATATTATTCAAATTAGAGTTCTTTTTCCACAGTTCATTCAAACCTTCGCCTATTGATTTTGCCGCCCAGCCTAAATGAGTCTCCAGAATTTGCCCAACATTCATTCGCGAAGGAACACCCAGGGGATTCAGGACAATATCTACAGTGGACCCATCAGCAAAATAAGGCATATCTTCTTCCGGTAAAATACGCGACAAAACACCTTTATTGCCGTGCCTTCCCGCCATCTTGTCACCCACGGAAAGTTTTCTTTTAATAGCGACATAAACCTTGACCATTTTAATAACACCAGGAGGAAGCTCATCGCTAGCTTTAATCTTATCCAGTTTCTCCGCAAAATGAGCATGGACAAAATCAATTTTTCTCTCCAGAGAAGCAATCAAGTTATTTATCTTTTCTTCTGAGCCGTCGTTTTCAGCAATGGTAATTTCTTTCCAGCAGTAGAACGGCAGATTCGCCCAAACCTCTTTTGTGATTTTATCACCTTTCTTTAAAATTGTTTTCTTTTTAGCATCCGCTATTTTTGTTGCTGCAGTTTTTCCGATAATAACTTTTGTAATATCTTTTTTAATTGTTTCAGTCAGGATACGGATTTCATCATCCTGGTTTTTGGTTATTTGTTCAATAGCCTCTATTTCTATGGCCTGCGAACGCAGGTCACTATCCGCACCTTTCCTAGTAAATATTTTAGCATCAATTACTGTACCTTCAACACCGGGAGGAACGCGTAAAGATGTGTCACGAACATCGCTGGCTTTTTCGCCAAATATTGCCCGCAAGAGTTTTTCCTCCGCAGACAACTGAGTTTCACCTTTAGGTGTGATCTTACCGACAAGAATGTCTCCAGGCTTAACCGAAACGCCAATGCAAATAATACCGCTTTCATCTAAATTCTTCAGCACTTCCTCGCCAACATTGGGAATGTCACGTGTAACTTCTTCTTTGCCCAATTTGGTATCGCGGGACATGGTTTCAAATTCTTCGATGTGAATTGATGTAAAAATGTCTTCTCTAACTATTCTTTCGCTAACCAAAATAGAGTCTTCGTAATTGTAACCACCCCAAGACATGAAGGCAACCATAACATTTCTGCCCAGCGCTAATTCACCATTATCAATTGCCGGCCCATCAGCTAGTATATCTTTTTTATGGAGATGATCACCAACAGCGACTATGGGTTTCTGGTTAAAGCAAGTATCCTGATTAGATCGTTGATATTTAGCTAAAGTATAAATATCAACGCCGCTATCGATCCCATCTTCTTCGGGATGATCAGCCCGGACAATAATCCGCGAAGCATCAACGCTTTCCACAACACCTGGCCTTTTGACCGAGAGAACAGCCCCGGAATCACGGGCGACAACCGATTCTATACCTGTACCTACTACCGGTACTTCCGGACTCATCAGAGGAACAGATTGTCTCTGCATGTTTGACCCCATTAGCGCACGATTGGCATCATCATGTTCCAAAAACGGAATTAATGCCGCCGCTACACTGACGAGCTGGGTGGGAGAAACGTCCATCATTTTAATTTCTTCCGGCACAACTGAAACAAAATCGCCGCCTTTTCTAACAGATATCAATTCTTCAACAAATTTGTCATGTTTATTCAGGGGACGGTCTGCCGACGCTACATTTTGGTTTTCTTCTTCAATCGCTGTTATAAAACGGACTTTATCTAACACATGGCCATTTTCTACTATCCTATAAGGTGTTTCAATAAAGCCAAATTCGTTAACTCTGGCATAAGTACTAAGAGAAACGATCAAACCGATATTAGGTCCTTCCGGCGTCTCTATCGGACAAATACGACCGTAATGAGTGGGATGGACATCCCGGACTTCAAATCCGGCTCTTTCCCGCGTCAAACCGCCAGGCCCTAATGCGGACAAGCGTCTCTTGTGCGTAATTTCAGAAAGGGGATTAGTCTGATCCATAAACTGAGAAAGCTGGCTGGAATTAAAAAATTCATTGACAACTGCAGAAACGGGCTTAGCGTTAATCAAATCATGCGGCATCATTGTTTCGATATCCTGCAAACTCATTTTTTCTTTGATCGCCCGTTCCATACGCACCAGACCAATACGGTACTGGTTTTCAATAAGCTCACCAACAGATCGCACCCTGCGGTTTCCTAAATGGTCAATGTCATCGACACTGCAATCCCCAACACCATTTTTCAAATCGATCAAATATTTAACCGCAGATAAAATATCTTCATTACGCAATACAGTCAGATCAGTCGATACATTCAGATGTAATTTGTAATTCATCTTGGCGCGACCGACATTCGATAAATCATAAGTCTCCGGTTCAAAGAAGAGGCTTTTGAAAAATTTCGCTGCCGTCTCCGGAGTGGGAGGATTGCTGGGACGCAACCGCCGATATATTTCCATTATCGCGTCCTCGGAGGTATCAATGCGATCCATTAACAAAGTATCCCGAATGGAAGCATTATCCATATCTTCATCAAGATGGATAAGATTTAATTCTTTGATCCCTTTTTCCCGGGCTATTTCCAAACAGTTTATCGGCAATTCCTCGTTACAGTGGAAAATAATTTCTCCTGTTTTCGGATCAAGAATGTCCGAAGAAGGAATCTTACCGGCAAGGTCAGTTTCATCGATTGCAACACGCTTAATACCGGCATCCATTATTTTCTTCAAAAGAGGCTTAGTCAGCTTACGTCCTTTTTTAACAATCACTTCAGCGCTTTTAGGATCTTTGATGTCTTCGGGTGCTTTTTGACCGGCGAGAGCATCGTCAACGGCGAAATAAATCTTTTTACCTTCAATGATAACTTTATCAATGCTAT